>JAKFWE010000153.1 GCA_021732895.1 Allobosea sp.
CGAAGACGAAGAGCGCTCCGAGGGCGAAGAGCCAGTAGGGCGCCATGAAGCCGGAGGTGAAGACGGTCTTGGCGTAGTTGACCACGACCGCGCCGAGCGCCGCGCCCACCAGCGTGCCGCGCCCGCCGACCGCGACCCAGATCACGGTCTCTATCGAATTGGCCGGGTTGAATTCGCTGGGATTGATGATGCCGACCTGCGGCACGTAGAGCGCGCCCTCCACCCCCGCCATGCAGGCCGAAACGGTGAAGACGAAGAGCTTGAAGCGATCGACCCGGTAGCCGAGGAAGCGCGTGCGCGATTCGGCGTCGCGGATCGCGATGACGACCTTGCCGAACTTGGAGGAGACGATGCCGCGCGCCAGCAGAAAGCCGGCGATCAGCATGACGCAGGTCATCGAGAACAGCGCGGCGCGCGTCGCCTGCGCCTGCACGTTGAAGCCGATGATGTCCTTGAAATCGGTCAGCCCGTTGTTGCCGCCGAAGCCCATGTCGTTGCGGAAGAAGGCGAGCAGCAGCGCATAGGTCAGCGCCTGCGTGATGATCGAAAGATAGACGCCCGTGACGCGGGAGCGGAAGGCGAACCAGCCGAAGACGAAGGCGAGCAGGCCGGGCGCGAGCAGCACCATCAGCATGGCGAAGGGGAATGACGAGAAGCCCCACCAGTACCAGGGCAGTTCGGGCCAGTTGAGAAAGACCATGAAATCCGGCAGCACCGGATTGCCGTAGACCCCGCGCGAGCCGATCTGGCGCATCAGATACATGCCCATCGCATAGCCGCCGAGCGCGAAGAAGGCGCCGTGGCCGAGCGAAAGGATGCCGCAATAGCCCCAGACCAGATCGAGCGAGATCGCCAGCAGCGCGTAGCAGAGGTACTTGCCCCAGAGCGACATGGTCGAGGTCGGGACATGCAGGGCTGAGCCGACCGGCAGCAGCAGGTTCGACAGCGGCACGAGCACGGCGAGCGCGGCGATCAGCGCGAGGAAGACATAGCCCCGCCTATCCATGTTCTGCAGCAGGAAGCGGGTGATCATGCCTCCACCGCCCGGCCCTTGAGCGCGAACAGGCCGCGCGGGCGCTTCTGGATGAACAGGATGATGAGGACGAGCAGCGCGATCTTGCCGAGCACCGCCCCGGCGTAAGGCTCCAGCAGCTTGTTGGCGATCCCGAGCGTCATCGCGCCGACCAGCGTGCCCCACAGGTTCCCGACGCCGCCGAAGACCACGACCATGAACGAATCGATGATGTAACTCTGGCCCAGGTTGGGGCTGACATTGTCGATCTGCGAGAGCGCGACGCCGGCCAGACCCGCGACGCCCGAGCCAAGCCCGAAGGTCAGCGCATCGACGCGGCCGGTGCGGATGCCCATGGCGGAAGCCATGCGCCTGTTCTGGGTGACGGCGCGCATCTGCAGGCCGATCGGGGTGAGCCGCAGGATCGCCAGCAGCGCGCCGAAGACCAGCGCCGCGAAGACGATGATCCAGAGGCGGTTCCAGGTGATAGCGAGGCCGCCGAGCTCGAAGGCGCCCGACATGAAGGCCGGCGCGCCGACCTCGCGGTTCGTGGGACCGAAGGCAGTGCGAACGGCCTGCTGCAGGATCAGGCTGATGCCCCAGGTCGCCAGCAGCGTCTCCAGCGGCCGGCCGTAGAGGAAGCGGATGACGCCGCGCTCGATGGCGATGCCGACCAGCCCCGCCACCAGGAAGGCGGCCGGAAGCGCGATCGCCAGCGACCATTCGAGCAGGCCGGGGAAGCTGCTCCGGATGATTTCCTGCACGATGAAGGTCGTGTAGGCGCCGAGCATCACCATCTCGCCATGGGCCATGTTGATGACGCCCATGACGCCGAAGGTGATGGCGAGCCCGATGGCGGCGAGCAGCAGAACCGAGCCGAGAGAGAGCCCATACCAGAGGTTCTGGCCGGCCCGCCACAGCGCGAGCTTGCCCTCGATCTCCGTGATCGCCCGCGACTGAGCCTCCTTTAGCGCTGGCGACGCGTCGCCCGGCAACGAGCGCAGGGTGGCGAGCGCCTCCTGATCGCCGCGCTCGCGCAGAACGTCCATGGCCGCGAGCCGGTCGAAGGGCGGTGCGTCGGCCTTCGCGACCAGGATGGCGGCCTGGGCCTGCCGCAGGGCCGCTCTGGCGCGACCGTCGGTTTCCTTGGCGATGGCGGATTCGACCACCGGAAGCAGCGAGACGTCGCGCGACTTGAACACCGCTTCGGCGGCCCTGGCGCGCAACTGCGGATCGGGATTGAGCAGGCCGAGCCCGCCCAGAGCCGCCTGCACGACGCGACGGAGGTTGTTGTTGAGCCGCACGGGGCTGAGGCCGGGAGGCTCGGCCGGCAAAGCCTGTCCGGTCCTCGCATCGATGAAGCCGCCCGCCGGGGTCCTGATCGCCACCGACCCGCCGCCGGCCAGAAGCCGGCTTTGCGCCAGCGCCTCGATGATCGGCGCGGCCTGGGGATGGGCCGTCGCGATCAGGATCTCGACGGCGCGGGCGGTGTCGGAAAAGCTGTCGGCGTTGAGGCGGGAGAAGGCTTCGTCGGCGGATTGGGAATGAGATGTCGCCGGAGCGAACGCCATGGTCGCGGCGAGCAGGAGAATGCGCAGGAGGCGGTCAAGCAACGGCATCGGTTCCGTTTTCATCCGAGGTCAGGCGCTGGAAGAACCCCTCTCCCGCATGGGAGAGGGGCAGGGGTGAGGGACCGCCGCTCGACGCCGAGGCGCGACGGAGCCGTTGCGCCAAATTCTCGAGCGCCAGGCCCTCATCCGGCCCTCCGGGCCACCTTCTCCCATCCGGGAGAAGGCAGTAGGCGTCGGTGCTCACGAAGGCTCGCCGCGTCGCATCTTTCCAGGATGCGACGAGAGAAGAGGCGACATCTGCCGCCCCTCCCCTTCAACCGTTCACACGCCGCCGCACTTGCCGGTCTTAGTGTTGAAGTTGCCGCACTTCTTCTCGACCCAGTCCCCGATCAGGTCCTTCGATTCGGGCAGTTCCTTCGACCAGGCGTCGCCGGCGACGAGCCCGGTCTTGGAGACCACGTCGAACTGGCCATCGGCCTTGATCTCGCCGATCAGCACCGGCTTGGTGATGTGGTGGTTCGGGAGCATCTTCGAGACGCCGCCCGTCAGGTTCGGCGCCTCGATGCCCGGCAGGGCGTCGATGACCTTGTCGGGATCGAAGCTCTTGGCCTTCTCGACCGCCTTCACCCACATGGCGAAGCCGATGACATGGGCCTCCATCGGGTCGTTGGTGACGGCCTTGGGGTCCTTCTTGAACGCCTGCCACTGCTTGATGAAGGCCTCGTTCTCGGGCGTCTTGACCGACTGGAAGTAGTTCCATGCGGCGAGATGGCCGACGAGGGGCTTGGTGTCGATGCCGGCGAGTTCCTCCTCGCCGACGGAGAAGGCCACGACGGGTATGTCGGTCGCCTTGACGCCCTGGTTGCCGAGCTCTTTGTAGAACGGCACGTTGGCGTCGCCGTTGATGGTCGAGACCACGGCGGTCTTCTTGCCGGCGGTGCCGAATTTCTTGATGTCGGAGACGATCGTCTGCCAGTCGGAATGGCCGAACGGGGTGTAGTTGATCAGGATGTCTTCCTTGGCGACGCCCTTGGCGAGAAGATAGGCCTCGAGGATCTTGTTGGTCGTGCGCGGATAGACATAGTCGGTGCCGGCCAGAACCCAGCGCTGCACCTTCTCTTCCTTGGCGAGATAATCGACCGCCGGGATAGCCTGCTGGTTCGGCGCGGCGCCGGTGTAGAAGACGTTGCGCTCGCTCTCCTCGCCCTCGTACTGGACCGGGTAGAACAGGATCGAGTTCAACTCCTTGAAGACCGGCAGCACGGATTTGCGCGAGACCGAGGTCCAGCAGCCGAACACGGCGGAGACCTTCTCCTTGGCGATGAGTTCGCGCGCCTTTTCGGCGAAGAGCGGCCAGTTGGACGCCGGATCGACGACGACGGCCTCGAGCTTCTTGCCGAGCACGCCGCCCTTCTTGTTCTGCTCCTCGATGAGCATCAGCATGACGTCCTTGAGGGTCGTCTCCGAGATCGCCATCGTGCCCGAGAGCGAATGCAGGATGCCGACCTTGATGGTCTCCTGCGCGGCGCCCGGCAGATAGCCGCCGATGAAGGTGGCGCCGGCGAGTGCGGCGCCGAGAATGACGCGACGTGTCGTGTTCACGGATGTATCCCCCGAACGATAACGTTTGCCCGGCCCCCGATGCGGATGCCGGCAGGCCTCCCTGGCCATGGCGAACAAGGCTCGCAAACGACGTGCCAACGACGTCGTGCGCACGGTCAGGCTGCAAAATCCGGGCAGGAACAGGATCGATCGAGCCATTTTCTGCGTCTGTAGACGGTAGAGACGCAATCTTCACGCTCGCGAACGGATTTTGCCTCTTGATTGGGCACTGCAACCGCCCGATCCGGCTGGTCGATCAAGAGGCCGGCCGGACCGGGAGATGCGCGCCCATGCGATGACGCGCGATCTTGACCGCGCCGAGACGAGGGCCATCTCCGCGTCATGACCCTGGTTGGCAGCCTGAGCGAACCCCAGTTGCGCCTGATCGCCTTCGCGCTGATCTTCGGCGCGATGGCGCTGTGGGAGTTCCGCGAGCCATGGCGCGCATCGGTGCAGGGCCGGGCGGTCCGCTGGCCCGGCAATCTCGGCATCTTCGCCGTCGATATCGTCGTGGCGAGACTGCTCTTTCCCGCTTCGGCGATCGGTTTTGCGAGCTATGCCCAGGCGCAGGGCCTCGGGTTGTTCAATCTGCTCGGACTGCCGGCCACGCTCGCCGGAATCGCCGGCTTCCTCCTCCTCGATCTGGCGATCTACGCCCAGCATGTCGTCTTTCACCATGTGCCCTGGCTCTGGCGGCTGCACCGGATGCACCATGCCGACACCGAGCTGGACGTGACCTCCGGTTTTCGCTTCCATCCGGTGGAAATCGTCCTGTCCGTGCTGATCAAGGGCGTGGTCATCGTGCTGCTCGGCATACCGCCTGGCGCGGTGCTGGCCTTCGAGATCGTGCTGAACGGCTCCTCCCTGTTCAATCATGCCAATGTCAGGCTGCCGGCGCCGCTGGAACGCGTGCTGCGCTGGCTGGTCGTCACGCCCGGCATGCACAGGGTCCATCATTCCGTCGTGATGCGTGAGACCAACTCCAATTACGGCTTCAACCTGCCGTGGTGGGACCGGCTGTTCGGCACCTATCGGCCGGAAGCCGCCGTCGGCGAGGCGGCGATGACGATCGGGCTCGATCAATTCCGCGACCCCGCCGAGCAGCGGCTCGACCGCCTGCTGACGCAGCCTGTCCGCAACGAGCGCGCCTGAGCCGGCAAAGCGCGCCGCACTGACCGCTGTTTGCCATCTGCTTGTGCAACATGGCCGCCTGAAAAGCAGGCAAATCCGCCGCGACGCAGCGTTCCAGCGACGGTGCGGGCTTTTTCGTCAGCCGGGGCAGCGCGATTTTTGACGTTTACGCCGCCGATCGAATCGAGCAGCCTGTGGCGGTCGGTAACAACTGAAAGGAGGTGATCCAGTGTCTCATTGTCATCAACCGCTGGTTCGAAGCGGGTGGACCTGGACTGTTTCCCAGTGGGGGTCTTGTTCCGCGTGAGTTTTCGCGCCTTTAGGTCCGGCTCGCCGGGCCGCGGTACGACAATGGAAGGGCTGCCCGCGAGGGCAGCCCTTCTTTCGTATGACCGTCGCGAGGCGCCCGCTGCGGTGGCGCGCGCGCGCCGGACATGGCAGAGAACGTCCGTGCCCTGCCCTCGCCCCCATCTGCGCACATGCTCGCCTTCGGGTCTCGCGCCGTGACCTCGCCCGCGCCGAACCCGAGCCGCGAGGCGATCCTCGATTTCATCGAATCGGAACGCGCCGCCGGCGAGGAGCCCGGACGGCGCGAGATTGCGCGCGCTTTCGGGCTCGATGCTGGCGGGAAAATCTGGCTGAAGCGCCTCCTCAAGGAGATCGCGGAGGAAAACGCGGTCGACGAGCCGGCGACGGCGCATCCGCGCGGCGCCCTGCCGCCGGTTCTGCTGTGCGAGATCAAGGGCAAGGACCGCGACGGCGATCTGGTGGCGCAGCCGCTGGAGTGGAAGGAGGAGGCCCGAGGCGCCCCTCCCCGCATCCTGATCGAGCGGCCGCGGGAGTTCCGGGCCAAACGCCATCAGGCCTCGGCCGCGCCGGGCGTCGGCGACCATGTCCTGCTGAAACTGACGCGGCTGAAGGGCATCGACGGATTCGCCTGGTCCGGTCGCGTGCTCAAGCTGATGGGCAAGGGCAAGGCTCAGGCGCTCGGCATCTTCCGCAGCATGCCCGACGGCTCGGGCCGACTCGTTCCGATCGACAAGAAGGCGCAGGGGCGCGAGGCCCTGATCCCGAAGGGCCATACCGGCGACGCGCAGGATGGCGACCTGGTTTCCGTCTCGATGCGCAACGAGACGCGCTTCGGCCCGCCGGAAGCACATGTGCGCGAGCGGCTCGGCTCGATCAGGTCGGAGCGCGCCGTCAGCCTGATCGCCATCCACGCCCATGGCATTCCCAACGAATTCAAGCCGGCGACCATCGCGGAGGCCGAGGCGGTTCGCCCCGCCGGCGCGACCGGGCGCGAGGACTGGCGCGACTTAGCCCTGATCACGATCGATCCCGCCGACGCCAAGGACCATGACGACGCCGTCCATTCCGCGCCCGACGACGACCCCGACAATCCGGGCGGCCATGTCGTCACCGTCGCGATCGCCGATGTGGCGGCCTATGTCCGGCCCGGCTCAGGTCTCGACCGCGAGGCGCTGGAGCGCGGGAACTCGGTCTATTTTCCCGACCGCGTCGTGCCGATGCTGCCGGAGCGCATCTCCAACGATCTCTGCTCGCTGCGCCAGGCTGAGGACCGGCCGGCGCTGGCAGTCAGGCTGGTGCTGAAGGCGGACGGCTCCAAGAAGAGCCACTCCTTCCACCGCATCCTAATGCGCTCGGCCGCCAAGCTCTCCTACCAGCAGGCTCAGGCCGCCATCGACGGCAAGACGGACGACGTCACGGGACCGATCCGCGACGCGATCCTGATGCCGCTCTGGGCCGCCTATGGCGTCGCCTCGCGCGCCCGCGACGCGCGCCAGCCGCTCGATCTCGACCTGCCGGAGCGCAAGCTCGTGCTGAAAGCCGACGGCGCGGTCGAGCGCGTGATCGTGCCGGAGCGGCTGGCGGCGCACCGGCTGATCGAGGAGTTCATGATCCTCGCCAACGTCGCCGCCGCCGAGACGCTGGAGAAGGCCGGCAGCGTGCTGATCTATCGCTGCCATGACGAGCCGTCGCTCGAGAAAATGCGGGCGCTCGGCGAGGTTCTGGCCTCGATCGGCATCAAGCTGCCGAAGGACGCCGCGCTGCGGCCCGTGCTGTTCAACCGCATCCTGGCGATGATCCGGGGCTCGGAGAACGAACTGCTGATGAACGAGGTCGTGCTGCGGACGCAGGCGCAGGCCGAGTATGTCGCCGAGAACTATGGCCATTTCGGCCTGAACCTGCGCCGCTACGCGCATTTCACCTCGCCCATCCGGCGTTATGCCGACCTCGTCGTCCATCGCGCGCTGATTTCCGGCCTGAGGCTGGGCGACGAT
>JAKFWE010000307.1 GCA_021732895.1 Allobosea sp.
GTCACGGTGAGCCGCTTCTGCGCCTCAGGGCTGGAGGCGATCGCGCATGCGGCGCGGCGCGTGGTGATGGACGGCGTGCCGGTCGCGGTCGGCGGCGGCGTCGAGTCGATCTCGCTCGTCCAGCCGCAGGTCAAGCGTGAGCTGACCCAGAACGACTGGCTGATGGCCAACAAGCCGGAAATCTATACCTCGATGATCGAGACCGCCGACAATGTCGCGAGCCGCTACGGCGTCTCGCGGCAGGCGCAGGACGAATTTTCGCTGGAGAGCCAGCGCCGCACGGCGAGCGCCCAGCAGCGCCAGCTTTTCGCCGAGGAGATCGTGCCGATGTCGGCGACGATGTCCGTCACCGACAAGGCCAGCGGCGAAACGCGGATGGAAGAGGTCACGCTCGACAAGGACGAGGGCAACCGGCCCGACACCACGCTGGAAGGGCTGCTGAAGCTGAAGCCCGTGCGCGGCGAGGACCAGTTCATCACCGCCGGCAACGCCAGCCAGCTTTCCGACGGAGCCTCGGCCAGCGTGGTGATGTCGGCCGCCGAGGCGGCGCGGCGCGGCCTTTCGCCGCTCGGCATTTTCCGCGGCTTCGCCTCGGCCGGCTGCGAGCCCGACGAAATGGGCATCGGCCCTGTGTTCGCCGTGCCGCGCCTGCTGGAGCGCAACGGGCTGACCGTCGCCGACATCGACCTCTGGGAGCTGAACGAGGCCTTCGCGTCGCAGTCGCTTTATTGCCGCGACACGCTCGGCATCGATCCCGACAAGGTCAACGTCAATGGCGGGGCCATTTCCGTGGGGCATCCCTTCGGCATGAGCGGGGCGCGGCTCGTCGGCCATGCGCTGCTGGAGGGCCGCCGCCGCAAGGCCCGCTACGCCGTGGTGACGATGTGCGTCGCCGGCGGCATGGGCTGCGCGGGGCTGTTCGAGATCAATTCGTGACCAGCGTCATGGTCGGGCTTGACCCGACCATCTCTTGAACCAGCGCGAACGCGACGAGAGCTTCTCGGGTCTGCGCTTCGCTTCGCCCGAGCATGACGGAGACGACCATGGACCTGCGTTTCACGCCCGAGGAACTGGCATTCCGCGACGAGGTGCGGAGCTTCTTCCGCACCGAAATCCCGGCTGAAATCCGCAGGAAGGTCTCCGAGGGGCGCGGGCTCTCGCGCGAGGACATGGTGACCTCGCAGCGGATCATGAACGCCAGGGGCTGGGCCGTGCCGCACTGGCCGCTCGAATGGGGCGGCAAGGACTGGAGCGCGATCCAGCGCTACATCTTCACCGAGGAAATGCTGCTGGCCGCCGTGCCGCTGCCGCTGCAATTCAACTGCTACATGGTCGGGCCGGTGATCGCCGCCTTCGGCAACCAGGCGCAGAAGGAAAAGCACCTCGCTCGCATCGCCAATCTCGACGAATGGTGGTGCCAGGGATTCTCAGAGCCCGGCGCCGGCTCCGACCTCGCCTCGCTGAAGACGAAGGCGGTGCGCGAGGGCTACCACTACGTCGTCAACGGCCAGAAGACCTGGACGACGCTGGGCCAGCATGCCGACTGGATCTTCTGCCTCGTGCGCACCGACCCCGCGGCGAAGAAGCAGGCCGGCATCTCCTTCATCCTGATCGACATGAAGACGCCGGGCATCACGCTTCGGCCGATCATCACGCTGGAGGGACGGCACGAGGTCAACGAGGTCTTCTTCGACAATGTGAAGGTTCCCGTCGAGAACCTCGTCGGCGAGGAGAACAGGGGCTGGGACTACGCCAAATTCCTGCTGGCGAACGAGCGCACCGGCATCGCCAGGATCGGCCTGTCGAAGGAGCGGATCGCCCGGATCAAGCGGCTGGCGAAGGAGATGCCGGCCGGTGAGGGCGTGATCTGGGACGACCGCGATTTCCGCGAGCGGCTGGCCGAGGTCGAGATCGAGCTGAAGGCGCTGGAGATCACACAGATGCGGGTCGTGGCGGCGCAGGGCAAGCGCGAGGACGGCAAGCCCGATCCGGCCTCCTCGATCCTGAAGATCAAGGGTTCGCAGCTCCAGCAGGCGACGACGGAACTGCTGCTGGAGGTGGCGGGGCCGTTCGCGCTGGCGGCGCCGGTGCGCCAGACCGATCTGAGCAATGACTGGCCCTTCGACCATGACTGGGCCGGGCCGGCGGCGGCGAGCTATTTCAACAACCGCAAGGTCTCGATCTATGGCGGCTCGAACGAGATTCAGAAGAACATCATCGCCAAGGCGGTTCTGGGGCTATGACGACTACCTTCGCCTTTACGGCCGTCATCCCGGGCGAAGCGACGCGTAGACCCGTGATCCATTCCTGACCGCTTCAGGAATGGGTCACGGATCGGCGCGCTGCGCGGCTTGTCCGGGACGACGCTGCGATTGGATCGAACGGAAAGACGCATCATGGACTTCGACCTCTCCCCCGAACAGACGCAGCTCAAGGACGGCGTCGATCGGCTGATCGCAGCGACCTACGGCTCGCTGGACGCGCGCCAGCAGCTCGCCAGGGAGCCGCTCGGCTTCTCCGAGACGATCTGGATGCGCTTCGCCGAGATGGGGCTGCTCGGCATCCCCTTTTCCGAGGAGGAGGGCGGCTTCGGCGGCGGGCCGGTCGAGACGCTGGTGGTGATGGAGGCGCTGGGCAAGGGGCTGGCGCTGGAGCCCTATCTCGCGACCGTCGTGCTCGGCGGCGGGGCGGTCAGGCTCGGCGGATCGGCGGCGCTCAAGGAGCGCGTCATCCCCGGCGTCGTCGAGGGCGAGGCGCGGCTGGCTCTGGCCTTCACCGAGGCGCAATCGCGCTACGATCTCAACGACGTCGCGACCACGGCGCGGGCCTCGGGCGACGGATGGGTGCTGGACGGCGCCAAATGCGTGGTGATCAACGGCGACGGCGCCGGCCATCTCGTCATCAGCGCGCGGACCTCCGGGAGCCGGCGCGACCGCGACGGGATCAGCCTGTTCCTCGTGCCTGCCGATGCGCCGGGCGTGAAGATCCACGGCTACGCCACGCAGGATGGCGGGCGCGCGGCCGAGATCGCGCTGTCAGGCGTCGCCGTCACGCAGGCGGACCTGATCGGCAAGGAAGGGCGGGGCCTGCCGATTCTCGAGCGCGTCGCCGAATTCGCCATCGCGGCCCTGGCGGCGGAAGCCGTCGGCATCATGGCGGCGCTGCACGGGCTGACCATCGAGTATCTCAAGACCCGCCAGCAGTTCGGCGGCCCGATCGGCCAGTTCCAGGTACTGCAGCATCGCGCGGTCGACATGCTGATGGCGCTCGAGCAGGCGCGCTCCATGGCCTTCTACGCAGCGATGATGGTCGATCACGCCGACGCCGCCGAGCGGTCCGCCGCCCTGTCGGCGGTCAAGGTCCAGATCAACCGCTCCTGCCGGCTCGTCGGCCAGGAGGCGGTGCAGCTCCATGGCGGCATCGGCATGACGATGGAGTATCTCGGCGCGCACTACTTCAAGCGACTGACCATGATCGAGAGCCTGTTCGGCGACACGCCGCACCATTTGCGCCGCGTCGGCGCGGCTGGAGGGCTGGCGGCATGAACGACGACAGGGCCGCCGCCGGCAACGCCTTCCTGCTGGCGCACTGGCGGGCCGGCACGAAATGCGAGGCGATGCCCGAGGCGCTTCGCCCGGCCGACCGGCGCGAGGCCTACGCCATGCAGGCCCTGCTGGAGCGGGCCTCTTTTGCGCCGCTGTTCGGCTGGAAGATCGCGGCCACCAGCAAGGCCGGGCAGGCGCATATCGCCGTCGATGGTCCGCTGGCCGGCAGGCTCCTGGCCGAGCGCGTGCTGCCGGACGGGGCGACGACATCCCTGGCCGGCAATCTGATGCGCGTCGTCGAGGTCGAGTTCGCCTTCCGCATGGCCAGCGACCTGCCGCCGCGCGAAACGCCTTACACACGCGACGAGGTGCTGGCGGCGGTCGCCAGCCTGCATCCGGCGCTTGAAATTCCCGATTCCCGCTTCGCCGATTTCGCGATCGCGGGCTATGTCCAGCTCGTCGCCGACAATGCCTGCGCCCACGAGTTCGTGCTGGGCGAGAGCACCGGGGCCGACTGGCGCGGGATCGATCTCGCGGCTCATGAACCCGTCGCGCGCATGCCGGGACGACCCGACCAGCGCGGGCTGGGCGCGAACGTGCTCGGCGATCCGCGCATCGCGCTGACCTGGCTCGCCAACGAGTTGTCTGGCCTCGGCGTCACGTTGAAGGCTGGCCAGGTGGTGACGACGGGCACCTGCGTCGTGCCGATCGCGATCGCGCCCGGAGACCGGATCGACGCTGATTTCGGGGAGCTCGGACGGGTCGCGGTCAGCTTCGCCTGAGCGGCGTGCGCGCTGTCATTGCACCGCCATGCGAGCCCGCTTTGCTGCGCTGCGGAAGCGGCCGGCGGAGGTTTTGGTGAGCTCGGGTCTGTTTGCACTGCTCGACGACATTGCCGGCCTCGCCAATGTCGCCGCCGCCTCGCTGGACGATGCGGCCGCCCAGGCAACCAAAGCCGGGGCCAAGGCTGCCGGCATCGTCATCGACGACGCCGCCGTGACGCCGCGTTATGCGGTGGGATTCGCCGCCGACCGCGAACTGCCGATCATCTGGCGCATCGCCAAGGGTTCGCTGAAGAACAAGCTCCTGTTCCTGCTGCCGGCGGCGCTGGTGCTGACCCTGCTCGCGCCGTGGGCGATCACGCCGCTGCTGATGATCGGCGGCGTTTATCTTTGTTACGAGGGCGCGGAAAAGGTTCTCGAAATTGTCGTGCCGCATGCCCACGCGCAGGCGGAGCATGGCGAGGCTGTTCTCGACCAAACGCAACTCGAGAACGAGAAGATCGCCGGCGCGATCAAGACCGATTTCATCCTGTCGGCCGAGATCATGGCGATCACCCTCGCCAGCGTCTCGGCCTCGTCGTTCTGGACCCAGGCGCTGGTGCTGGCCATCGTCGGCGTCGGCATGACGGTGTTCGTCTACGGCGTCGTCGCCCTGATCGTGAAGGCCGACGACGCCGGCGTCGCGCTGGCGCAGAACGAGCGGCCGGTGACCAGCCTGTTCAACCTGCTGCGCGGCAAGCGGCTGGCCTCCTACACCGCCTCGCCAGGCGCCGCCGACCGGGCCTTGCGCCCGCTGACGCAGGGCTTCGGGCGCGGGCTCGTGCTCGGCATGCCGCATTTCTTGATCGTGCTCAGCGCGGTCGGCACCGCCGCCATGCTCTGGGTTGGGGGCGGCATCATCATCCATGGATTTGCCGGCTATGGGCTGGCCGGACTGGAGCATCTCATCCATGATGCGGCGGTGGCGAGCGGCAGGGCGCTGGCCTTCATCGGCGGGCTGGTCGAATGGCTGGTGACGGCGGGTTTCGCGGCGCTGCTCGGGCTCGCGATCGGCGGTGCGACCATCGTCGCGATGCATCACGCCGTCGCGCCGATCCTGAAGAGCTTCAGCAAGGCTGGGCCGAAAACGTCAATCGAGGGGCAGGCGCCGCATTGAGCGCTCGCCGCAGTCTCAATCCAGCCAGCTCGTGAACCCCTCGACCGGTTCGCGCTCCGGCGTCAGTCTGTTCGCCGGAGCATCCGGGTCGGCCTTGCCGATGGCGACGCCGCAGACCACGACCTCGTCCTGCGGAATCGCGAGTTCGCGCCGCACGACCGGATGGAAGCGCGCGAAGATCGCCTGCGGGCAGGAATCGAGCCCGTGGCCCTGCGCCGCGATCAGCAGCGTCTGCACGAACATGCCCAGATCGAGCCAGGAGCCGATGGCGAGATCGCGGTCGATCGTCACCATCAGCGCGACGGGCGCATCGAAGAAGCGCAGATTCGCCGCCGTCTGCCTGCGCATGCCGGCCTTGTCGCCTTTGGCGACGCCGAGCAGGGCATAAAGGTCCCAGCCGACCTTGCGCCGGCGCGACAGATAGGGCTCGCGAAAGGTCTCGGGGTAGTAGCGGTATTCTTCCGCGGCAGGCAGGTCCGGGGAATCCAGCGCTGCGATCAAGGCCGGCTCCAGCCGGGCGCGCGCGTCTGGTCCGAGCACGCGCACCTTCCAGGGCTGCATGTTGGTGCCGCTCGGCGCCTGCGCGGCGAGCGCCAGCAGATGGCGGACCAGCGCCGGGTCGACAGGGTCGGGCAGGAACGCGCGCACGGCGCGGCGGGCGGCGATGGCGCTGTCGACGGCGTTGGCGGCGATCATCTTCATCCTCATCCAAGGCCGTCATCGTCTGACCTGACGCGACCATCTCACAAACCTGCGCCGTCGCGTCGTTCGATCCTGAGACCTTCGCTTCGCTGCCCCCGAATGCCGCCGGGCTCTTCTACCCGATCCTGCGAGCCTCGATGAAACCGGCATGTTCCGCGACCAGTTCGCCCGCCAGCGCCTTCGCGATCAGCGCGCGCGTTTCCGGAATGCCGTAGATCGCGGCGAAAGAGCCGAAGCGCGGGCCCTGATCCTCGCCGAACAGCACCTGATAGATCGCCTTCCACCATTCGCCCGAGACGCCGGGCCGCTCCGGCGTCGCGCCCTTGGCCGTGGGGTTCTGGTAGCGCGGGATGGCCCGCGCGACGTCGAGCGCCGCGTCCTGGACCGTCTCGGCGCCGGCGTCCGCCGGCAGGGCGGCCAGCGCCGCCTCCAGCGTCAGTAAGGCGGCGGCCTCTGTTTCGTCGGCGCGACGGTAATTCTTTGCCGGTTTCACGAAGTCGCGGAAATAGGCGATGGCGTAGCCGACGAGCGCGTCGAGGCGCGGATGGGTCTGCGGCGATATGGCTGGCGAGTAGCGCCGCAGGAAGCCCCAGAGCACCGCCTTGTCCTCGGAGTTCGCCACCGCGACCAGGTTCATCAGCAGGCTGAAGCCGATCTGCGTCGGCGCGGCGTCCGCCCCCTCGCCGGCGGGGATCAGTTCCGGCCGCGGCGGCTGCCCGCCGTGGATGTGCCAGGCCGGATTGCCGAGGCGGCTCTTCCAGTCCTGCCGCTCGTAGCCGCTCAGGAACTGCAGATATTCGTCGGCCGCGCGCGGGATGACGTCGAAATGCAGCTTCTTGGCCTCGCGCGGCCGCGAATACATGAACAGCGCCAGGCTTTCGGGGCTGGCATAGGTCAGCCATTCGTCGATGGTCAGGCCGTTGCCTTTCGACTTGGAGATCTTGCGGCCGTGCTCGTCGAGGAAAAGCTCGTAGTTGAAGCCCTCCGGCGGCGTCGCGTCGAGCGCGCGGGCGATCTGGGAGGAAAGCTTGACGGAATCGATCAGGTCCTTGCCGGCCATCTCGTAATCGACGCCGAGCGCGACCCAGCGCATCGCCCAGTCGGGCTTCCATTGCAGCTTGGCGTGGCCGCCGGTCACCGGCGTCTCGAAACGCTCGCCGGTGTCGGGGTCGCGCCAGGTGATCGTGCCGTCCGCGACGTTGTGCGCCGTGATCGGCGTCTGCATGACGATCCGCGTGCGCGGATGGATCGGCAGGAACGGCGAATAGGTCGCGGCGCGCTCCTCGCGCAGCGAGGCGAGCATGATCGCCATCACCTCGTCGTAGCGGGCGAGTATCTTCAGCAGCGCGGCGTCGAACTCGCCGGCCCGGTAAGCCTCGGTCGAGGATTTGAATTCATAGTCGAAGCC
>JAKFWE010000449.1 GCA_021732895.1 Allobosea sp.
GCGCGTGCTGACCGGCGTGATCGTCTGTACCATGCTGGCGCTGCTGCTGATCAAGGTCACGGGCTTTCTCGCCGGCGGGCTGATGGTCGGATTCGCGCTGCTGGCGGGCCGCATCGATCTGCGGCAGGCGATGTTCGCGGCGGCCATCGCCTGCCTGCCGCTCATCGCCTTGGAGCTCTGGAGCGGGCTCGTCAGCGCCTATGTCGCGAGCATCGCGACGCTGCTGATGCTGAACGCCGGCGGCATCCTGCCGCGCTTCCTGCAGGCCGCGTCGCTGCATCTCGACATCGTCGGCGCGAGCCTCGCGCTCATCGCCTGTCTGGCCGTGCTCTCGCGGCGCGAGATCGCCGCCGGCGCCGACGCGCTGCTGAAGCGCCGCGATCTGCGGTCGTTCCAGGCGCTGCTGGATCGCGACGTTTTCTGGCTCGGCGTCGCGGTCGCGGCCGGGCTGTTCTTCGAAACCCAGAACACCGGCGGACAGGCCTTCATCTTCGCCTGGCCGGTCCTCCTGACGGTCGTGGCCGCCTTCGCGGGCAGCGGCCGCCGCGGCGCCTTCGTCGTGCTGGCGCTCGTCGCCGCGACCGCCATCCCGCCGTTGGAGACCGTGCTGCAGAGGGCCGGACGGACCCTGCTCGCCCAGATCAACTATGTCGCGCTGCCGCACAGCCATCTCGGCCGGCTCGGACTGGTGTCCCAGCACCGCGACGTGATCGAACGCGCCCGGACGATGCGCGCGATCTACGCCGGGCATCCCGCGACATTCCAGGCGATCTCGGACCAGCGCCTGCTGCCCGGCCCGACGCTCTATTCCGATCTCGACTTCCAGGCCGGCTGGCTGATGGCGATCGACGAGGGCGTCGGCGCGATCCTGGCGCATGAAGCGCGCGAGGGCGTGCGCTTCGGGACGATCATGAGCCTGAACTTCGCCAATCCGTTCCCCTATCTGATGAACCGCACCGGCGTGCGCCATATCGCGATCGGCGCCGATCCGTTCCGGGCGGTGCCCGAACCCGACGCCGAGGCGGTGGCGGCCATCGCCGACGCCGACCTGATCGTGAAGCCGCGATGCCCGGTCACCGTCGCCAACGAGGCGCTGCACGAGCGCTACCGCGCGGCCATGGCCGATCGCGTCGAAATCGCGCTCGGGCCCTGCTGGACAGGTTATGTCAAAACGGCCGTCGGCCTGCGGCGATAGCTCTCGTCGATCGCCGCCTGCCTATTTCGGGCCGGCGGCCTTCGTCTCGATCACGTCCCACAGCTGCGCCGCCAGATCCGGGCCGCCGAGTTTCTTGATCGCGCGCACGCCGGTCGGCGCCGTGACGTTGATCTCGGTCAGATTGCCGCCGATGACGTCGATTCCGACGAGGAGGAGGCCGCGCTCGCGCAGCGTGGGGCCGATCGCCTCGCAGATGTCCAGTTCGCGCTTCGAGAGGTCGGTCGGAGCGGCCGCGCCGCCGCGCACCATGTTGGCGCGCAGGTCGCCCTCGGCCGGCACGCGGTTGACCGCGCCGGCCGCCTTGCCGTCGATCAGGATGATGCGCTTGTCGCCGGCCGAGACCTCCTTCATGAAGCGCTGAACCACCCATGGCTCGCGGAAGATGCCGGCGAAGAGGTCGTAGAGCGAGCCGAAATTCGGATCGCCCACCCCGGTCTTGAACACGGTCGCGCCGCCATGTCCGTAGAGCGGCTTCATCACGATCTCGCCGAACTCGTCGCGGAAGGCCTCGATCTCGGCCCGGTCGCGCGTGATCAGCGTCGGCGGCATCAGCTCGGGAAAATGCGTGACGAGGATTTTCTCGGGCGCGTTGCGGACTTCCGCCGGATCGTTGACGACCAGCGTCTTCGGGTGGATGCGCTCGAGCAGATGCGTCGTCGTGACGTAGGCCATGTCGAAGGGCGGGTCCTGCCGCAGCAGCACGACGTCGAGCGAAGACAGATCGACGCGCTCCTCGGCGCCGGCGGTGAAATGGTCGCCCTCGACGTCGCGCACCGTGACCGGCCTGATCCGCGCCGTGACGGCGCCGTCGCGCAGGGTCAGCCGGTCCGGCGTGTAGGTGAACAGCGTGTGGCCGCGCGCCTGCGCCTCCAGCATCAGCGAAAACCCGGTGTCGCCGGCTATCCTGAGCCGCTCGATCGGGTCCATCTGGATGGCGACGGTGAGGGACATGGGCGGCGCTCCGGTTGCAGCGCGACCTTATCGTCCGACCTGCGTCGATCCGGCAAGTGGGAGCGGCGGCGTCACAGGACAAGATCGAAGACGGCGGGCATATGCCTCGGCGCCCGCCATGGCGCGATGAACACCGCGTCCGCCCGCAGATGATGCTCCATCGCCCAGGCGTTCCGCGCCAGCCATTGCCGAACGCGGGCCTCGATCAGCCGGCGCTTGGCCGGCGTGATCGCGGCCATGGCGTCCTCGATCCGGCCGCGGGCCTTGACCTCGACGAAGGCGACCGTGCGCCCGCGCGTCATGATCAGGTCGATCTCGCCGCCCTTGCCGCCGAAGCGGCGGGCCAGCAGGCGATAGCCCTTGGCGGAGAGCCAGAGGATGGCCAGCCACTCCGAGCGCCGGCCGCTCGCGCCCGAGCGCCGCGCCCGCTTCGAGCGGCCGGCCTCGCTCACGGCTCCCGCGTCAGTTCGAGCGCACGCGCATAGACGGCGCGGCGCGGCTGTCCGGTCTGGGCCGCCACCCGCGCCACGGCTTCCTTGAGCGAGACCTCGCGCAGGGCGGCCCGCAGCGGTGCGTCGAGCGCCTCGCCGCCGGGCGCGTTTTCCGCCGCGCCCGGCGGGCTGACGATGACGACGATCTCGCCGCGCGCCGCCTCGTCGGCGTCGTAATGCGCGGCGAGCTCCGCCAGCGGTCCGCGCCGGACCGTCTCGTGGAATTTGGTCAGCTCGCGCGCCACGGCCCCGGAACGACCCGGCAGGATCGCGGCCGCATCGCCCAGCATGCCGGCGAGGCGCCGTGGCGATTCGAAGAAGACGAGCGTGCCGGGGATCGCGGCGAGTTCGGTCAGCCGGCCGCGCCGCGCCGCCGCCTTGGGCGGCAGAAAGCCCTCGAAGAAGAAGCGGTCGGTCGGCAGCCCGGCCAGCACCAGCGCCGCCAGCACCGCCGAGGGCCCCGGCACGCCGGTGACGGGCAGGCCCTCCGCGACCAGTTCGGCGACGAGCTTGTATCCCGGGTCGGAGACCAGCGGCGTGCCGGCGTCCGAGATCAGCGCGAGCTTGCCGCCCGCACGCAGCCGGTCGAGGATTTTCGGCCGCATCTGCGCGGCGTTGTGCTCGTGATAGGGCAGGAGCGGCGTCGTGATCCCGTAATGCGCCAGCAAGGTCTTGGAGGTGCGGGTGTCCTCGGCCAGCACGGCGTCGGCGGCGGCCAGCGTCGACAGCGCGCGGAAGGAGATGTCGCGCAGATTGCCGATCGGCGTCGCGACGACGTGGAGGCCGGGCGAAAGCGGCTCGGCCTCGGCGCGAAGCCCGAAGGCGACATAGCCGGGCGGGCGCGGCGCGGTTGGCGAGGCTGACATGGCCGCACGCTGCCACAAGCGAAGGCCCCGCGCCACGCCGCGCCGGCGCGGCAACCCAGAGTTAACAACTTGAAAATAGCGTGCCGCACTGGCAGGAAAGGCCCCACGGTCGGGGGGCCGACATTGCCGGGCGCGGCCGAATGGCCGCAATCCCCGCTCGCGACTGGAGACCACGCCGTGCGGCTTCAACGGTTCCCCCGCCCGAAAACCGGCTTGCGGCTTACGGGCCTCGCCATGGCTCTGGCGCTTTCGGCATGCGTCGGCGGACCGTCCGGCATCCCCGGCGTCGAGACTCCCGCGCCGCCGCAAGCCAGCGCCGGACAGACGATCGGGACCGGCAAGGTCCGGGTCGGGCTGATCCTGCCGCTCACGGCCGAAGGCCAGGGCGCGGTCGTCGGCAACGCGTTGAAGAACGCGTCCGAGATGGCGCTGGCGGAGTTCCCCGGCGCGGATCTGACTCTGCTGGTCAAGGACGACCGCGGCACGCCCGCCGGCGCGCAGGCGGCGGCGCAGGAGGCCCTGCGCGAAGGCGCCGAGCTGATCATCGGGCCGCTCTTCGCGCCGGCCGTGCAGGCGGTTGGCCAGACCGCGCGCGCCGCCGGCCGGCCGGTCATGGCCTTTTCCAGCGACAGCAACGTCGCCTCGCGCGGCGTCTATCTGCTGTCCTTTCCGCCTGAGAACGACGTCAACCGGGTGATCTCCTACGCCTCGGCGCAGGGCCGCAAATCCTTCGCGGCGCTCGTGCCCGACACCGCCTATGGCAAGGTCGTCGAGGCCGCTTTCCAGCAGGCGGTGGCCGACCGCGGCGCGCGGGCGGTGGTGATCGAGCGCTTCGGCGCCGACGCCAACAGCATGCGCGCCGCCGTCGGACGTCTGATGCCGGCGCTGCAGCAGGCTGACGCGCTGTTCGTGCCGGCGGCCGCCGATGCGATGCCGGCTCTGGGGCTGGCGCTGCAGCAGGCCGGCTACGATCCGGCCAAGGTCAAGCCGCTCGGCACCGGCGTCTGGAACGACGGCGGCGTCGCGCGCGTGCCGGCGATTCAGGGCGGCTGGTTCGCCTCGCCCGACACGGCCGGCTTCAACGCCTTCGCCGGGCGCTACCAGCAGCGCTTCAACACCGCGCCGACCCGCACCGCGACGCTGGCCTATGACGCGGTCTCGCTGGCGGCGGCGCTGGCGCGCACGCAAGGGTCCCAGCGCTTCTCGGAGGGCGTGCTGACCAACGCGTCGGGCTTCGCCGGCGCCGACGGCGTCTTCCGCTTCCGCCCGGACGGGCGCGTCGAACGCGGTCTGGCCGTGCTGGAGCTGCGCAACGGCCAGATCGTGACGATCAACGCCGCGCCGCGCGAACTGGGGCCGCGGACGCAGTAGGCGCGCCTACGCCGCCAGATCCGCCACCAGCGCGTCGAGGACCAGCGCGCCGTCCGGCGTCGCCGCCAGCATGCCGCCGGCCCTGCGCATCAGCAGCCGTTCCTCGATCAGGCTCCCGACCCGCACGGGATCGAGTTCCCGCCCCGACAAGGCCTGGAAGATCGCCGGATCGACGCCCTCGACCAGCCGCAGCCCCATCAGCAGATATTCGTCGCCCTGCGCCTCGGCGTTGAGCCGTTCGTCCTCGACCAGCGCCTCGCCGCCGGCCTCGACGCGGTCGAGCCACGCCTCGGGCCGCCTTTCGGTGGACTGCGCCATCCGGCCCTCGCGCGTCACCAGCCGCCCATGCGCGCCCGGCCCGATCCCGGCATATTCGCCATAGCGCCAATAGACGAGGTTGTGCCGGCACTCGGCGCCCGGCCTCGCATGGTTCGAGATTTCGTAGACCGGCAGGCCGTGGCGCGCCGTGATCTCCTGCGTGATCTCGTAGAGCGCGGCGCCGGCCTCATGGTCCGGGATCGCCAGCTTGCCCGCCTTGAACAGCCGCTCGAAGGCGGTGTCGGGCTCGATCGTCAACTGGTAGAGCGAGAGATGCTCGGCCGCATGGCCGATCGCCAGCTCCAGCTCCGCGCGCCAGAGCGCCGGCGTCTGTTCCGGCGAGCGGGCGTAGATCAGGTCGAAGGAGTAGCGCTCGAAATATGTCCGCGCGATCGCGACCGCGTCGAGCGCCTCCCGCGTCGAATGCATCCGGCCGAGCGCCCTGAGGTCGGCGTCGTTCAGCGCCTGCACGCCGAGCGAGACGCGGTTGACGCCCGCCGCGCGGAAGTCGGCGAAGCGTCCGGCTTCGACGCTGGTCGGGTTCGCCTCGAGCGAGACCTCGCAACCGGGATCGACCGCCCAGTGCTCGCCGATCGCGTCCAGAATCGCGCCCACGGTGCGGCCCTCCATCAGCGAGGGCGTGCCGCCGCCGAAGAAGACCGAGGACACGGTGCGCCCGGGCGCGAGCGCGGCGCGATGGGCGATCTCGCGACGGAAGGCCGCGACATAGCGCGCCTGATCGGGCGGTTGATGCCGGACGTGGCTGTTGAAGTCGCAATAGGGGCATTTGGCCAGGCAGAAGGGCCAATGCACATAGACGGCGAATCCGGCCCCGACTGTCGGATGATCGGGGACCAGCGACCGTTCTGCGAGGGCGGCGGGCGCGCTCATGCCGGTGCGCGCAGGCAGGCGGCGGCGAGGATGTGGAAGGCGCGCGCGCGGTGCGACAGGCCGGGCGAGCCGTCGGCGGGGATGCCGTGCTTCTCGGCGGCGCTCATCTCGCCAAAGGTCTTCTCGTGTCCGTCCGGCCGGAAGATCGGGTCGTAGCCGAAGCCGCCCGGCCCGCGCGGGGCCGCGACGATGTCGCCGAAGACGCGGCCCTCGAACAGCTCCTGATGCCCGTCCGGCCAGGCGATCACCAGCGCCGAGACGAAATGCGCCCGCCGCTGTTCGGGCGCGGTCGCGCCGCGTTTGGCGAGTTCGGCCTGCACACGCGCCAATGCGGGAGCGAAATCCTTGCCCGGCCCCGCCCAGTTCGCCGAGAACAGCCCCGGGGCGCCGTCGAGCGCGTCGATGCAGATGCCGGAATCATCGGCGAGCGCCGGCAGGCCCGACGCCCTCGTCGCGGCGACCGCCTTGATCGCGGCGTTCTCGGCGAACATGTGGCCGTCCTCTTCCGGCTCGGGCAGACCGAGCTCGCCGGCCGAGACGAGCTCTATCCCATAGGGCGCCATCAGCTCGCGCATCTCGCGCAGCTTGCCCGGGTTATGGGTCGCGATCACGACTTTTCCGGTGAGGAGGCGGTGGGATGTCATCTCACGCCACAGCCGCCTTCTGCAGCGCGACCAGCTTGCCGACCCCGCCTTTGGCGAGCTTCAGCAGCGCCATCAGCTCCTCCTCGGAGAAGGGCGCGCCCTCGGCCGTGCCCTGCACCTCGACGAGGCCGCCAGAACCGGTGATGACGAAGTTCGCGTCGGTCTGCGCGCCGGAATCCTCGACATAGTCGAGGTCGAGCACCGGATTGCCGGCGACGATGCCGCAGGAGATCGCGGCGACATGGTCCTTCAGCGGGTTGGTCCCTTTCAGCATGGAGCGGCCCTCCATCCATTTCAGGGCGTCGTGCAGCGCCACCCAGGCCCCGGTGATCGAGGCCGTGCGGGTGCCGCCATCGGCCTGGATGACGTCGCAATCGACGACGATCTGGCGCTCGCCGATCGCGGTCAGATCGACCACGGCGCGAAGCGAGCGCCCGACCAGCCGCTGGATTTCCTGCGTGCGGCCCGACGGTTTGCCGGAGGTGACCTCGCGGCGGGTGCGCTCATGCGTGGCGCGCGGCAGCATGGAGTATTCCGCCGTGACCCAGCCCTTGCCGGTCCCGCGCAGCCAGGGCGGCCCCTTTTCCTCGACGGTCGCGGCGCAAAGCACCCTGGTTTCGCCGAACGTGACCATGCAGGAGCCCTCGGCATAGCGCACGACGCCGCGTTCGAGCGTGACCTTGCGCATTTAGTCGGCCGCGCGTTTGGAGGGTCGCATGAAGCTGTCCTGACTGTTCCGGGATCGGCAGCTTGTAGGCGGTCGGGCGGGAGGCGGCAAGCTAGAGCGCTTTTCGCTTGATCCACCGGCGGCCGGAGCGGACAATCGGGCATGACCAAGCCGG
>JAKFWE010000224.1 GCA_021732895.1 Allobosea sp.
ACGTCGCCTTCGCCCGGGGCTGCGGGCGCGCCGCCGCTCACCGCCAGGAACTGGCGCTGGATATGACGCGCTAGCAGGTCGCCGAGGCGCTGCGCGAGGCCCGCCGCTTCCTGACCAGGCACTGACGGGAGCCGTCGGCGGAGCGCCGGGCGAGCCTTGTGGGGCGGGGAGGGCGCGGCTATAAGCGCGCCGCATTCCCAGAGTTCCCGAGGATTTCTCCGATGGCAGTCCAGCGCACCTTTTCCATTCTCAAGCCCGACGCGACCCGGCGCAACCTCACCGGAGCGGTCAATACGGTGATCGAGAAGGCCGGGCTTCGCATCGTCGCGCAGAAGCGCATCCAGATGACCCGGTCGCAGGCCGAGACCTTCTACGGCGTCCACAGGGAGCGGCCGTTCTTCGGCGAACTCGTGGCCTTCATGACCTCGGCCCCCGTCGTGGTCCAGGTGCTCGAGGGCGAGAACGCGATTGCGACCTATCGCGAGGTGATGGGCGCCACCAACCCGGCCAACGCCGCCGACGGCACGATCCGCAAGCTCTTCGCCGAGTCCGTCGGCGAGAACACCGTGCACGGATCGGATGCGCCCGAAACCGCCGCGATCGAGATCGCGCAGTTCTTCGCCGGCAACGAGATCGTCGGCTGAGTTTGGCCTGCGCGAACGCGGGCGTTCTCCGAAGGCGGGCCGAAGGGGCCGCCTTTCTCGTTCCGGGGCGCTGATGGCCGCCGGCGCCGAGCCTCGCGCTCAGAAGCCCAGGTCGAACGAGTAGCTGGCCGAGATCCCGAGCGTCAGCGAGTCGCGCGAGCCGAAATTGCGCACCAGCGGCGACTTCACGGCGTCGCCGACGAGATGCTTGTATTCGGCGTAGGCGGTGGTCTGCAGCCGTTCGCTCCAGTGATAGGTCACCTGCGCGATCGCGCCGAGCGAATGGACGCCGGCGTTGAAGCGTTGCAGCAGCCCGCCATTGCCGGCCAATCCCGGCGTGGCTCCGAAATAGGTGCGGACATAGTCGGCGCTCGCGATGCTCATGCGCGGACCGGCCCCGATCGTCCACGCCTGTCCGATCCGGGTGAAGGCGTCGAGCTTGACCTCCGCGATCAGCCCGTCATGGGCGACGAAGCCGCGGCGCAGGTCGGCGCGCGCGCGCAGCCAGGAGGTCGGGTAGAACTCGACGAATCCGCCCGCCTCGACGCCGAACTTGACGTCCGGCACGCCGATCAGCGCCGGGTTGGCGCTGGCCTTGCGCTCCCAGAGCAGGTTTCCCGAAAGCCCGGCTCGCCAGGCCTTGCCGGAAAAGAAGCCGATGCTGATCGCGTCGTCTTCGGCCGCCCACCAGGTGCTCTTGAGCCCCCGGCCCAGTGACACGATCGGCCTCGGCTTGAAAAAGTAGTCGTTCGAGCCGGCGTAGTCGGGCTGGCGGCGAAGGCCTGCGCCGAGCGTCAGATGCCAGTTCTGAGCCGATTCCGGCGAGGTCAGCGTGGTGTAGTCGCTTGATTGCGCGGTCGCGCGCTCCGCAGACGACAGCAGCAGCGCGGCCAGCAGGCCGGCCAGATACGCAACGCAACGCATGAACGCGAGACTCCGGCTCGACGCCGCCGACAGGCGGGCCGATGCACGCAATCTGAAGCGTTAGCGTTAATCTGCGGTTGACGGCCGCCGGCCTCTCCGGTAAGCCCGGCGTGAACGCCTCGTGCACCGCGCCCCGGACCCGGCCGCCCATCGCCAGGCCGCCGCCGGCGACATGGATCGCGTCGCCGATCAGCCTCCCGGCTGGCACTTTCGGCGCGGGCGAATCGAAGACGTTCCGCGTCGCGGCCAGCGCCGGCCTGGGGATGCGGCCGGGCTGGTTCAGCCGCTCCTGGGCAATGCGCGTGGCCGGGCCGGGCTGCTGGGTCCGGCGGCGAGCGTGGCCGCGGCGAGGCTCAGACATTCGCGGCGCGCGATGCTGGACATTGGCGGTCTCCCTGACGTCGTCGAAATCGGCGGTCTTCAACCCGTCCCGTCACTTGTCGATCACCTCGGCGCCGTCGATCCGGCTGCGGCGCCAGCGCCGGTCGCCGGTGTGATCGAGAAATTCGTCGACGAGGGCGTTGACCGTGGCGGCGACGGCGGCGCTGCCGATCCCGCCGATCTGCAGGTGACCGGCCCCTGAGATGATCGGGATGCGCTTCTGTCCCGGCGGCAGCCCTTCGAAGGCCGACAGTCTCGTCGCGTAGCCGCCTTCGGTCGAGCGGTCGCGCGTGCCCGTCACCATCAGCACCGGCTTGCGCACGCCGCGCCAGGCGCCGTCTGCGAATGCGCCGCCGACTCCCTGAGGCGACAGCGCGACATAGGCGTCGAATCGGTCTTGCCCGCCGCCGGGAATGCGGGCTCGCGCGCCGGCTTCCATCATCGTGGTCTGGGCTCCCATCGAATGCCCGGCGAGGACGAGGCGCGGCGGCCGGCAGAGCCGCGTCGCCTCCGCGAGCGTCGTGTCGAGATCGGCGAACCGGAAGGCGTGCGCCTCGGGCCGGCGGGCGGCGTCCGGGATCGCCGCCAGCGGTTCGGGCGTGGCCAACGCCGCCCGCAACTGCGCGCGGCCGCTCTCGCGATGGCCCATGACGAAGACGCGCCAGCCCTGACCCGCCATCGCCGACGCCAGCGGACGCAGTGCGAGCTCGTCGCCGCCGAAGCCATGCGAGATCACCATGACGGGAAGGCACCGGCCGGCGTCAGGCTGGTAGCGCAGCGCCGGGGTCGCGGCGCCATCGGCGCGGCGCAGGCTGAGCGCGACCTGCGCCGACGCCTCGGACCAGGCCGGCAGCGACGCCAGAAGGGCGCCGGCGAAGCGCCATCGCCCTGAGCGGGAACCGTCACGCATCGCCCGATCCATCATGAGAAACGGCCATTCGGCCGCCAAGGCGGGCGCAAGACTACCGCGCCGGCCGCCGTTTCGCGAGTGGCGAATACGTCGGCCTGCATCGGGCTCGCGGCGTGGCGGCGCGAATGCCTGTTCTCTTGCCGGGCCGCGCTGCTAGGATCGGAGCCGGGTCGGAACGGTTGAACAACAAAAACGACGAGGGATGCGTATGTCTGGGCACAACAAGGTCGCCATCATCACCGGGGCGGGATCGGGCGTCGGTCGGGCGGTCGCGCTCGCCTTTCTGAAGGACGGCTACCGCACCGTGCTGGCCGGACGCCGGCAGGACGCGCTGGCCGAGACGATCCAGCTCTCGGGCGCGCCGGCGAGCCAGGCTCTCGCCGTGCCGACCGACGTCACCGATCATGCCTCGGTGCAGGCGCTCTTCGCGAAGACCAAGGATACATTCGGCCGCCTCGACGTGCTGTTCAACAATGCCGGCGTGAATGCGCCCGGCGGCATCATGCTGGAGGACCTGACGCTGGCGCAGTGGCAGGCCGTGGTCGACACCAATCTGACCGGGCCGTTCCTGTGCACTCAGGAGGCATTCAAGCTGATGAAGGCGCAGGAGCCGAGGGGCGGGCGCATCATCAACAACGGCTCGATCTCGGCCCATGCGCCGCGGCCGAACTCCGTCGCCTACACCGCGACCAAGCATGCGATCTCGGGGCTGACCAAGACCGCCTCGCTCGACGGGCGCAAATATGACATCGCCGTCTGCCAGATCGACATCGGCAACGCGCTGACCGAGATGGCGCAGCGCATGACGCAGGGCGTGCCACAGGCGGACGGCTCGATCAGGGTCGAGCAGGTCATGGATGTCGGGCACGTCGCGAGCTCCGTGCTGCACATGGCGAGCCTGCCGATCGAGGCCAACGTGCTGTTCCTGACGGTGATGGCGTCGAAGATGCCGTTCGTCGGGCGCGGGTGAGGGGTTGCAAGGCACGGGGAACTCCTCTCCCGAGCGGGATAGTGGCAGGGGGGAGCGACTGCCGCTGACCGGCGATGCAGGACAGAGCCATTTCGCCTTCGTGTTGCGACGGCAGGCCCTCATCCGGCGCTCCGCGCCACCTTCCCCCATCCGGGAGAAGGTAGGGTCGCGCCCTTCATGACGATCTCAACACCATTCGGAAAGCCGACACGCCCGGCCACAGACCTTTCCATCGCCCGCGCCTACACGCTGACCATCTGGGGCATCGCGCTCGGCATCCTGATCTTCGCCGGGGGCGTCGTCGTCTGGGCGCTCGCCATCGGCAATGCGCAGCTCTTCAAGGATGGCGTCGACTGGGTCTATGATGTCGCGCTTTACGGCATCGCCGCCATCGTCTTCGGCCGCGATGGGCGGGCCGAGAGGCTGGCGGCGCTCGGCATCGGCGCGGTGATGGCGGTCGCCGGGCTGCACACGCTCTACGATCTCTGGGACAAGATCGTCTGCCCGCGCCCTATCTAGTTCTGGACGCTCGGCTTCTCGGCCGGGAGCGCCATCCTGATCGCGGTGATCATCGTCGCCGTGCTCTGGCGCTTCCGGCGCGAGTCCAACCCGGTGATCAAGGCGACCTGGCTGTCGTCGCGCAACGACCTGATCTCGACGGCCGGCTTCGCCGTGATGGGGCTGCTCGCAAGGCTCAGCCCCGTGCGCTGGCCGGAATATCTGTTCGACCTGCTGGTCGCCGGCATCTGCTTCCAGGCGACCTGGGCGATCTGGCGCTCGGTGAAAGCCGACGCCGAGGCGGATTCGCGCAACAAGGCGGCGACAGCGGCGGCCGGGCCGGTATAAGGACGGGGAAGCCCAAGGACGTCGCGCCCATGTCGATCGCCGAAAAACTGCCCTCGATCCTGATCGCCAATCGTGGCGAGATCGCCTGCCGAATCATCCGCACCGCGAGCCGGCTCGGCCTTCGCACAATCGCGGTTCATTCAGACGCCGACAGCGAGGCGCTGTTCGTGCAGATGGCCGACGAGGCGCACCACATCGGCCCTTCACCGGCTCGAGAGAGCTATCTGGACGCGGCCAGGATACTGGCCGTCGCAAAGGCGAGCGGCGCCGCCTGCATCCATCCGGGCTATGGCTTCCTGTCCGAGAACGCCGATTTCGCCGAGGCCTGCCACGCCGCCGGCATCGTCTTCGTTGGCCCGCCGGCCTCCGCCATCCGGGCGATGGGCCTGAAGGACGCCGCCAAGGCGCTGGTCGAGAAGGCGAATGTGCCGGTGGTGCCGGGCTATCACGGGGCCGAGCAGGGGGCCGACTTCCTGCGCGCCGAGGCGCGACGCATCGGCTATCCGGTGCTGATCAAGGCGGTCGCCGGCGGCGGCGGCAAGGGCATGAAGAAGGTCGATCGGCCGGAGGATTTCGACGACGCGCTCGCCAGCGCCCAGCGCGAGGGCAGGAGCGCCTTCGGCGACGCGCGCGTGCTGGTCGAGAAATACGTGCTCTCGCCGCGCCATGTCGAAATCCAGGTCTTCGGCGACAGCCACGGCAATGTCGTGCATCTCTACGAGCGCGACTGCTCGCTGCAGCGCCGCCACCAGAAGGTCATCGAGGAGGCGCCCGCGCCCGGCATGACCGAAGAGGTCCGCGCCGCCATGGGCAAGGCCGCGACCGACGCGGCGAAGGCCGTCGGCTATGTCGGGGCCGGCACGGTCGAGTTCATCGCCGACGGGCGCGAGGGCCTGCGCGCCGACCGGTTCTATTTCATGGAGATGAACACGCGTCTTCAAGTGGAGCATCCGGTGACGGAGGCGATCACCGGGCTCGATCTGGTCGAGCTCCAGCTCAGGGTCGCCGCCGGCGAACCGCTGGGTTTCGTCCAGGCCGACGTCACGGCGACCGGCCACGCGGTCGAGGCGAGGCTCTACGCCGAGGATCCGGAGAAGGGTTTCCTGCCCTCGACCGGCAAGCTCTGGGCGCTGCAATTCCCGCAAGGCGGCGGCGTGCGCATCGATGCCGGCGTCGAGGCCGGCGACACGGTGACGCCGTTCTACGACCCGATGATCGCCAAGGTCATCGCGCATGCGCCGACGCGCAATGAGGCGCTCGACCGGCTGGCGAAGGCTTTGGGCGAGACGATCGTCGCCGGCCCGCGCACCAATCTCGCCTTCCTGAAGACGCTGGCGGAGGCGCCGGGGTTCCGCGACGGTCCGTTCGACACCGGCTTCATCGAGCGCAACATCGCCGCGCTCGGCGCCGAGCCGCAGCCGCTCGACGCATCGGCCGTGGCCGCCGCGGCGCTGCATCTCGAGGAGCGGCGGCAGGAGGCGGGGATCGTCCAGGCGGCCTCGCAGGAGGGCGGCGCGCTGTCTCCGTGGATCGTCGCCGACGCCTTCTCGCTGATGCCGCGCCCGCCGCTGGGACTGTCTCTCTCGGTCGATGGCGAGCGCATGGAGGCGCAGATCGAATGGGGCGGCGCGGGCGCGCGCGTCAGCCTGCCGGGCCACGCGATCGGCGAGGGCGAGCACGAGGTGGCGTTGGCGCAGGCCGATCGCGGCGTGATGCTGGCTCTGCGTCGCGGGCGGCAGACGGCCGTCGCGCTGTTCGACCCCTTCGCCGTCGATCTCGATGCCGCGTCGGCCTCGGGCGGCGTCGTCAAGGCGCCGATGCACGGCAAGCTCATCGCGCTGTTCGTCAAGGCCGGGGAGGCGGTGGTGAAGGGCCAGCGTCTCGCCATCGTCGAGGCGATGAAGATGGAGCATGTCCTGACCGCCCCGCGCGACGGGACGGTCACCGAGGTGGCGGGCGAGCCGGGCGGGCAGGTGGCGGAGGGTGCGAAGGTGGTCGTGCTGGGGGAGTGAGGCGGTGTGTCTTCCGGGTTCCCGGCCGCGCCGAACCCCGGAATGACAAGCCTCAATCGCTCGCGCGCCCCCTCCCCATCAGCGGATACTGCTCGACCTCGTAGATCTGCCCGCTCACCGGCTGGCTGTCCTCCGACAGCCAGAAGGCCGTGTGCGCCGCGATCTCGTCGGGCTGCATGATCCGGCCCGTCGGCGCGAACTCGATTGGCACATTGTTTTCCCAGCCCGGCAGCTTGCCCTCGCGCTGCTGCGTCGCGTCCTCGTTGGCGGTGAAGGTCCAGCCGACATTGAGCTGGTTCACGAAGATGCGCTCCGGCCCCAGCGTGTTGGCGAGGTTGCGCGTCATCGTCATCAGCGCGCCTTTCGACATCGAATAGACGGTGAGGTTCGACTGGCCGCACCAGGCGTTGATCGAGCCGACGGTGACGATCGATCCGCCGGATTTCTGCAGGCGGAAGGCGCCGATCGCGGCTTCGGCGCAGAGCAGCGGCGCGCGGGTGTTGACCGCGAAGACATGGTCGAAGAAATCCGCGGTGGTTTCGCCCAGAATGCCGCGCGGATAGATGCCGGCATTGTTGACCAGCCCGTCGATGCGGCCGAAGGCCCGCACGGTGGCGTCGACGATCGCCTGCGCGGTGGCGGGCTCGGCGAGGTCGCCGGTCGCGCTTGCGCAACCGCCGCCGAGCACGCGGCAGGCCTGCTCGACCTCGGCGGCGTCGCGGCAATGGACCATGACCTTCGCCCCCTCCGCGATCAGCCGCTCCGCCATCGCGTAGCCGATGCCGGCGCTGGAGCCGGTGACGAGGATGGCCTTGCCTGCAAGTCCGCGCATGAATTCCCTCCGTCTGATGCTGTCGTGAT
>JAKFWE010000369.1 GCA_021732895.1 Allobosea sp.
GGGAGAAAGGGCGTGCCTCTACGAATCAGGGAGCGCAAAAACCTCATGCGCGATGATAGGGGTGCCGGGCGATGATCGTCATCGCCCGATAGAGCTGTTCGAGCGCGAGCGCGCGCACGAGCTGGTGCGGCATGGTCAGCGCCCCGAAGGACAGCGTCAGGTCGGCTCGGTCGCGCACGTCCGCGTCGAGCCCGTCGGCGCCGCCGATGATCAGCGTCGCGCCGGCGGCGCCGGCGTCGCGCGCCGTCTCCAGCCGCGCGGCGAAGGCCTCGCTGCCCTGGCTCGTCCCCCGCTCGTCGAGCGCGATCGCAAGCCCCGGAGAAAGCCTGTCGAAAATGGCCCGGGCCTCCTCGCGCCGGCGCTCTTCGGGCCTGCGGGCGCGGCTCTCGCCGATCTCGACGATGTCGGGGCCGCTCAGACCGAGACCCCGCCCGAGCGCGACCGCCCGTTCGCGGTAGCGCTCGCAGAGCGCCCGCTCCGGCCCGTCCTTGAGGCGGCCGACGGCGATCACGGCGAGGCGCACCGGCGCGGCCGCGTCCGCCTTCAGCTCACCAGCCGCTCGTGGGGCCGGTCGGCGCCCCACATCTTCTCAAGGTTGTAGAACTGGCGCACTTCCGGACGGAAGACGTGGACGATGATGTCGCCGGTGTCGATCAGCACCCAGTCGCAGGCCGGCATGCCCTCGACCTTGGGCGAGGCGCCCGAGGTCTTGAAGGCTTCGATCAGGCTTTCCGCGATCGAGGCGACATGGCGATTGACGCGACCGGTGGCGATGATCATCGCATCGGCCAGCGAGGTCTTGCCGACGAGGTCGATGACGGTGACGTCCTCGGCCTTCATGTCCTCGAGGCTACGGATCGCGAGGGCTACGCTGTCGGCGGACGGGTTGTCCGAAGCAGCGGCCTGGGGAAGCGGCGTTTGCCCGGCTTCACCAAGGGATTGACGGTTCAGAGCCGTATCCTCTCATGACGACGCGCCGATTGCGCGACAGGCTAGAAATACGCCCTGCGCCGCGCAAATTCAAACGATTTCGGCCCGTTCTCGCAACATCGTCGACGACAGCTCGGAACGCCTGCCATGCAGGAACACCCAGGCCGGCGCCTGCGAGCCGGCCAGGGCCGCCGCCTCGTTCTCGGACAGCCGCCAGCGCGAGAGCCAGTTGGCCGCCGGCGACGCGACCGAGCGATGCGTCGAGCCGGGCCGGTCGATCACCGCGATCGGCATCATCCGGGCGATGACGCGCCACTCGTTCCAGCGGTGGAAGCTCGCCAGATTGTCCGAGCCCATGATCCAGACGAAGCTGACGCCGGGGCAGCGCAGCGTCAGCGCGCGCAGCGTGTCGGCGGTGTAGCGCGTCCGCAGCCGCGCCTCGATCCCCGTGACGTGGATGCGGGAATGGTCGGCCAGCCGGCGGCTTTCAGCGACGCGCCTCGCCAGCGGCGGCAAGCCGCTGTTGTTCTTGAGCGGATTTCCCGGCGTCACCAGCCACCAGACCCTGTCGAGCTGAAGCCGCTGCAGCGCCGTCAGGCTCGCCATGCGGTGGCCGGCATGGGCGGGGTTGAAGGAGCCGCCGAACAGGCCGATGCGCAGGCCAGGCGCATGCGGCGGCAGCCGCAGGTGCTCGGTCGTCCCGGCGAGATCGAGGGCCGCGCCCTGAGGAGCGGTCACGGGCGGATCTGGCCGGCGCCATGGACGCGGTATTTGAACGAGCAGAGCTGCTCAAGACCGACGGGGCCGCGCGCATGCATCCGCCCCGTGGCGATGCCGATCTCCGCGCCGAATCCGAACTCGCCGCCATCGGCGAACTGGGTCGAGGCGTTGTGCAGCACGATCGCGGAATCGACCTCGGCGAGGAAGCGGGCGGCGGCGGCGCCGTCGGCGCTCACGATCGCCTCCGTGTGGTGCGAGCCGTGACGCTCGATATGGTCGATCGCGTCGCCGATGTCCGCGACCACCTTGACGGCGATGATCTTGTCGAGGAACTCCGTCGCCCAGTCCTGTTCGGTCGCGGGGGTGACGCGCGGGTCGATCGTCTGCGCCGCCGCGTCGCCGCGCACGGCGCAGCCGGCGTCGAGCAGGTCGCTCACCAGCGGGCCGAGATGCGTCGCGGCGCAGGCGGCGTCGACCAGCAGCGTCTCGGCCGAGCCGCAGACGCCGGTCCGGCGCAGCTTGGCGTTGAGCAGGATCGCGCGCGCCATGGCGAGGTCGGCGGCGGCGTGGACATAGACATGGCAGTTGCCGTCGAGATGGGCGAAGACCGGCACGCGCGCATCCGACTGGACGCGGGCGACGAGGCTGCGGCCGCCGCGCGGCACCACGACGTCCACGGCTCCGTCGAGGCCCGCCAGGATCGCGCCGACGGCGGCCCGGTCACGGGTCGGCACGAGCTGGATCGCATCGACCGGCAGGCCGGCGGCTTCCAGCCCGAGGCGGAGCGCATGCACGATTTCGGTCGCCGTCCGGAAACTGTCGGAGCCGGCGCGCAGGATCGCGACGTTGCCGCTCTTCAGGCACAGCGCGCCGGCGTCGGCGGCGACATTGGGGCGGCTCTCGAAGATCACCGCGATGACGCCGAGCGGCGTCGCCACGCGCTCGAAGCGCAAGCCGTTGGGCTGCGTCCATTCCGCCGTGATACGCCCGACCGGGTCGGGCAGCGCCGCGATCGCGGCCACGGCGTCGGCGACGGCGTCGAGGCGGCCCGCATCGAGCATCAGGCGGTCGATGAAGGCGGCGTTGTGGCCGGCGGCGCGCGCATCGGCGAGATCGAGCGCATTCGCGGCCAGGATCGGGGCGGCGTCGTCGCGCAGCGCCTGCGCCATGGCGAGGAGCGCCGCGTCGCGACCGGAAGCCGGGGCGAGCGCCACCTGGCGGGCGGCGGCGCGGGCGCGCCGGCCGAGCGCACGCATCAGCGCGCCGGCCTCGCCGGGCTCGCTCGTCGCGATCACGCGCAGGGTCTTGTCGTTCGTCATCATCGAACCCGCCAGCACCTTGTTCCGCCCCAGCCTAGCCGACGCCGAGCGCCATGTCGTCCCGGTGGATCATCTCCGCGCGTCCGGGATAGCCCAGGATCGAGGCGATGTCGCGCGAGGCCTTGCCGATGACGCGCGCCGCGTCGGCCGCGTCATAGGCGACGAGGCCGCGGCCGAGCACGCCCCCGTCCGGGTCGCGGATGAGAACGGCGTCGCCGCGCGCGAAATCGCCCTCGACCCGGACGACGCCGACCGGCAGAAGACTCGCGCCGCCGCGAAGCGCCCGGGTCGCGCCGGCGTCGACATGGATCGCGCCGCGCGGCTCCAGCGAGCCTGCGATCCACGTCTTGCGCGCCGTCGCCGGAGTGGAGCCCGTCAGGAACCAGGTGCAGCGCGCGCCGGCCGCGATCGCCGCCAGCGGGTTCTTGGGGCGCCCGTCGGCGATCAGCATGTGGGCGCCGCCGGCGCAGGCGATCCTGCCGGCCTCGATCTTCGTGCGCATGCCGCCGCGGGAATGCTCCGAGGCGGCGCCGCCGGCCATGGCGTCGATCTCGGGCGTGATGCGCTCGACCAGCGGCAGGTGGCGGGCCGAGGGGTCGCTCGCGGGCGGGGCGGTGTAGAGGCCGTCGATATCGGAGAACAGCACCAGCAGATCCGCGCCCGCCATGGTGGCGACGCGGGCGGCGAGCCGGTCGTTGTCGCCGTAGCGGATCTCGGTGGTCGCGACCGTGTCGTTCTCGTTGATCACCGGGATGGCGCGCAGGTCGAGCAGCCGGCCGAGCGTCGCGCGGGCGTTGAGATAGCGCCGGCGCTCCTCGGTGTCGGCTAGCGTGAGCAGAACCTGGCCGGCCGTCAGCCCGTGGTGGCCGAGCGCCTCGGACCAGTTGCGCGCCAGCGCGATCTGCCCGACGGCGGCCGCGGCCTGGCTCTCTTCCAGCTTCAGCGGCCCGCCGGGCAGGCCGAGCACGGTGCGCCCGAGCGCGATCGCGCCGGAGGAGACGACGAGAATTTCCGCGCCGCGGCGGCCGAGCTCGGCGATGTCCTCGACCAGCGCGGCGAGCCAGGCCTGGCGCAGCCGGCCGCGCTCACGGTCCACCAGCAGGGCCGAACCGACCTTGATCACGATGCGGCGGAACTGGGTCAGCGAAGGGGTCGTCACGGCAGGTCCGGCAGGTGCTGGGCAGGAGGCGGGAAGGAGGCGGGAAGGTGGCGGGGAAGCGGCTCGGCGGGCGTAGGCCCAAGCCCTTTGGCGAAAATCCCCCGCTTGTCAAAGGATGCGCCGGCGCGGGCCGAGACGCTCTCGCGGCCCGCGGGCGGGTTTTCGTTGACAAGGCCGTGACGAGCGACCATATAAGCGCCGTCGATATTAGGCCGAACGACGTGGCCCCGCGCATGGAAATGCGCCTGCTGACGACCTTCCCGCTCAAATCGAATACATCGGCGCGTGGTGTTTCTCACTCGCCTTCACATCTGTCTCGCGAAAGGGTTCGTCATGGCTACGGGCACGGTCAAGTGGTTCAATGCTACCAAGGGTTTCGGTTTCATCCAGCCGGATGAGGGCGGTCAGGACGTGTTCGTCCACATCAGCGCCGTCGAGCGGGCCGGCATGCGCGATCTGCGCGAAGGCCAGAAGATCGGCTACGAGATGGTTCAGGACAAGCGCTCCGGCAAAATGTCCGCCGACCAGCTCACGGCCGCCTGAAAACTCCATGGCGGCGTCTCGCACGCCGTCGCCGGAAGGGCCGGGCTCGATCCCCGGCCCTTTTGACATCGCTCGAACCAGGAGACCGGAATGCAGGTTCTCGTCCGCGACAACAACGTCGATCAAGCCCTCCGGGTGCTGAAGAAGAAGATGCAGCGCGAGGGCGTGTTTCGCGAGATGAAGCGCCGTTCGGCTTACGAGAAGCCGTCCGAGAAGCGCGTCCGCGAAAAGGCCGACGCCATCCGCCGCGCCCGCAAGGTGGCGCGCAAGCAGATGCAGCGCGAGGGCCTGATCGCCGCTCCCAAGCCGAAGCCGAAATTCCCGCCCCGCGCCGGCGGCGCCGGAGCGCCCGTCGCGCGCTGATTTCGATACCCAAGCGGCGCGATCTCGATTATCTGGTCCTTGCGGACCAGATCCATCGCCCGCGAAACCCAGAGTAGGCAACCCTTGAAGAACCCGAACGACCGCAGCTTCACCGATCGGCAGGCCAATTCCGCGAGCGCCAAGAAGGCGCTGCTGGAGCGCTTCAAGGCGCGGCCCGGACCAGACGACCCGGTGATGCTGCAAAGGAAGGCGGAGCGCCAGGCGGTCGCCGAGGCGCGCGCGTTGCGCGACGCCGAGAAGGCCGCCGCCCGCGCCGAGGCCGAGCGCCTGGCCGCGATCGAGGCGGCGCGTCTCGCGGAGGAGGAGCGGCTCGCCGAGATCGCCCGCGAGGTCGCCCGCAAGGCCGAGCAGGCCAAGCGCGACGCCGAGAGGCCGCGCAAGGTTCTGCTCGAGGCTGTCCAGTACGCCCAGTTGCGGGCCGCCGGCAAGGGCCGCCGCTGACGCATTCGCCGGGCGCGCCGTCGCCGGCGCGCGACTCGAGGGACGGCCCTGCCGGAGCGAAATCTCTTCCGGCGCGACGTCCAGCCCTCCAACCGCACGATCGGAGCCAGCAGTCATGGCGACGCGAGGACTCTCAGCCGACGAGATCAAGCGCCGCGCCCAGCTTGCTTTCGACAAGGCCGACCAGCGCAAGCAGGATGCGTCGCGCGCGATGGAGGCCGAGCATTCGGCTCGTGAGGCGATGATGCAGAAGACCGTGCGGCTGCGGGCGCTGCGGCTCGCCAAGGAGGCGGCCGACGCCGAGGCGGCGGCGGCCGTCGCGGCGGAGCAGGCGCAGGTCAAGGCCGATCTCGTCGAGGCGAAGGCCGCAGCCAAGGCCGCCAAGACCAGCGCCAAGAGCAAGGCCGCCGGCGAGAAGGCCGCGCCGCCGCTGAAGCCGGCCCGCAAGCGGGTGAAGGCGTCGGCGTGAGGGCGGGTCCGCGTCAGCGTGCGCCGCTCCGGACCTGATCAGGCTCCGGCGCCGGCCATATCCCGCTGTCAGGCGCCCGATGCAGTCCGCGCGACCGCAGGTTCGGGGACTGACGCCGCAGCCTGCCCGGCCTCCGCCGGGCGGGCTTTTCCATGCCGCGGGGCAGCGTCAGGCCGCGACGAATTTCAGCGCGACGCCGTTGAGGCAATGGCGCTTGCCGGTGGGGGGCGGGCCGTCGTCGAAGACATGGCCGAGATGGCCGCCGCAGCGCCGACAATGCACCTCCGTGCGGGCGAGCAGCAGCTTGCGGTCCGTCTTCGTGCCGACGGCGCCGTCGAGCGAGGCCCAGAAGCTCGGCCAGCCGGTGCGGCTGTCGTATTTCGTCTCGGAGGAATAGACCGGCAGGTCGCAGCCGGCGCAATGGAAGAGCCCGGCGCGCTTCTCCCGGTCGAGCGGGCTGGAGAAAGCGCGTTCGGTGCCTTCCCGCCGCAGCACGGAATACTGCGCCGGCGTCAGCAGCGCCCGCCATTCGGCGTCGGTCCGCGTCAGCTCGAAGCGGGCTTCCGACGAGGCGGAGACCGGTTCGTTGAGCGACGCCACCAGCCAGGCGGCCGTTCCGGTCGCGCCGATCGCGGCGACGCCGGTGAGCAGCAGGTTGCGTCTGTTCGTCATGGCGCGTCTCCGGTTCCTGTGGCGCGGCCGCGGATCATTGTTTCCGATAGCGCAATGGTCTTGATAAGGATGCAGGGTCCGGCCTCACATCCGCGCGACGGCGGCGTCATGCTGCGCCCGCTCACAGCGGTCCCGGCGTCGTGGCCCGGTCGTGGCCGGAGACCGCTGGCGTCGCCCTCGGCCGTCGATGCGACAGGGATCCGGCGCGATCATCGGCGCCGGCGCCGCAGCGGAGCGACCGCCCGGCGCCAATGCGGCGCAAACCGCGCCGGCGACGCCTGCCGCAACGCAACATGACAGGCGCCGCATCGCCCTGAGCCGCGGATCCGGCCTTGCGCCGGAGCGCCCGGCTTCGACTTTCGTCTCGCTTTTTTCTCTTGCCAGAAAGCTGTCTAGCGGAAATCGTGCGATCCGGCAGCTTTTTCGCCGCAGACAACGCTCGCCCGACGAAGAGGCGGAGCTCAAGGGAGAGACAGTCATGACGTCCGAGACATCGAAGCCGCGCTCCAGCCGACGCAATTTCCTGAAGGTCGCGGGCCTCGCCGGCGCCGGCGCCATCGCCATGCCCCAGGTCAGCCGGGCCCAGACGGTGACCTGGAAATACCAGTCGACCTGGCCGACCAAGGACATCTTCCACGAATTCGCGGGCGACTTCGCCAAGCGGGTCAACGACATGTCGGGTGGCCGCCTGAAGCTCGACGTGCTCGCCGCCGGCGCGGTCGTGCCGGCGTTCCAGATGCAGGACGCCGTCCATGCCGGCATTCTCGACGCCGGCCACGGCGTCTCCGCCTACTGGTACGGCAAGAACAAGGCCTTCTCGCTGTTCGGCACACCGCCGGCGCTGGGCTGGGACGCGCATTCCTTCCTCGCCTGGATGAACT
>JAKFWE010000264.1 GCA_021732895.1 Allobosea sp.
ACGACCGGGACGCCGAGCGCCATCGCCTCCGGCGCCGTCATCGGGCCGGTCTCGTACCAGAGCGAGGGTGCAGCCAGACAGCGGGCGGCGCGCAGTTCGGCGACGGCTGCTCGCGCATCGACCCAGCCGGCGAACTGCGCATCCGGGTTCAGCCGGGCGATTTCGGCCTTGATCCCGGGCTCGCCCTCGCCCACGAGGCGTAGCGGCAGGCCGGCCAGCGCGCAGGCTCGCGCCAGCATCAGCACGCCCTTCTCTTCGGTGAAGCGCCCGAGATAGAGCGCATGCCGGTTCGCCGCGACATCGGCCGGGGCGTCGTGCGCGCCGCCGATCATGTTCTCGATCACGAGATGGCGCCCTTGCCGCGGCAGGAAGGATTCGGCGAAGCGGCGCGCGAAGGCGCTGACATGGATGAACAACGGCGCGCGCAGGCTTCGCAGGGCCTCGTCCGAGCGCCATTGGCGCGCCAGCCTGACCAGCTTGTGGACATAGGAGGCGCGGTCGCAGTTTGCGGTGATGCAGCCGAACGACATCGGCTTGTGTTCGCACGGCGCGCCCGCCCTGAAGTCGAAATAGCCGCCGACCGGGCAGAAGGCGAAGTAGTCGTGCAGCGTCAGGGCAACCGGCAAGCCGCTTTCGCCGGCGGCGGCGATTGCCGACGGGCTGAACGCCTTGGTCCACTGGTGCAGGTGCACGATCGTTCCGCCGCGCGGCTGGCGCGCCAGCAGCTTCGTCAGAAAGGCGTGCGCCGGCGCGTTCCAGACGCCTTGCTGGGCTGCGGCGATGCGGCCTCCGACGCGCCAGATCTCCTCGCCGTTGAACATCTCGACAGAGATCCGGGGATGGTTCAGCCGCTCCGAAACCGGTCCGACCGCGCAGGCGAAAACGATCTCGAGGCCGGCTTCGGCGAGTCCTCGCGCACTTTCGATCGCGACCTTGGCCGCGCCGCCATTGACCGATCCGAAATCGCTGACGATGACCGCGCGCATGAGACAGCCCTCCCGGGCCCATTCATGCGCGCGAAAGCTGAAGAACTTCTTGGCGACGGCGGCGCGACGGTTGTCCGCCCGGTGCGGCGTCAGGGCAGCATCCGCAGCGACAGGCCCAGCAGCACCACACCGGCCACGAGCCAATAGAGGCGCCGCGACTGAGGCGTCTCCGCGAAGCGCGATGCGCTCAGTGACGCGACATCCTCATGGCCGAAGGATTCGCCGGCGAAGCGAGCCGCCCGTTCCAGCCCGGCGATCTTGACGCTTGGCACTGACCGACGCGACGCCACGATGGACCCCCCTGATGCCGGCAGCATAGCGACTGGCGACGATCCGCAAAGCCCCCTGCTGCGACCCAGTGTTCACCGTCATGCTTAACGTGGCGTGAACCCCGATCACTTGCGTCAGTGCCACGGTCGGATGACGCTGCGACGACATCCGTTCTGCGCCATCGACGATGCGGAAGCTGCGCGGGCTCATGCCAGCGGCCAGAGGCGATGCAGCCGCCGCAGCCCCCGGCGCTCGGCTGGATTCAACCCGCCGTCAGTCTCATGTCGCGCCGATCACCGCGTCCACATCGGTCACGATCGCGACGTTCTGCAGGGCGTAGTTGACCGAGGCCGCGTGCCATTCGGCGTTCATCGTCGAACAGGCGTCCTCCGGCACGATCATGAAATAGCCCTTGTCGGCGCCGCTGCGCGCGGTGTGCTCGATCGACATGTTGGTCCAGGCGCCGCTGACGATGACGACGTCGCGGCCCAGCGCCTTGAGCACCGTCTCGAGCCGCGTGCCCTCCCAGGCGCTCATCCGGCACTTCTCGACGACATGGTCGCCGCCCTGGGGCTCCAGCCCCGGGACGGGAGCCGCGCCCCAGGTGCCGCGAACCAGCGCCCTGGCGTCGGCCAGACCCTCGAACAATGGCGCGTTCATCGTGACGCCCGGCGCGCCGGGTTCGACGACGAACCAGACATGGATCACCGGGATGCCGCGCTTGCGCGCCGCCTCCGCCAACCGGGCGGCGTTGGCGATGGCGTTCTGGTCCCGGCAATGGGCCGGCGAGCCCGAGGCGGCGAAGGCGCCGCCCTCCATCACCACGTCGTTCTGCATGTCCTGGATGATCAGGGCGCAGCGCGACGCGTCGAGACCAAAGCCCGGCGCGGCCTTCTTCACGCCGCCGGTCGAGACCGAGGCCGCCGCGTCGACGCGCGAGACCGGCCGCCCGCCGCCCGGGCTTTCGCCGCCGCGCGCGGTGGTTCCGGACGCCTTCATATAGGGTTCGAGGCGCGGCCCCACCCTGGTTTCGACGGCGTAGAGCGAGTGCGTCGCGGTCAGGAACAGGGTGCGCCAGTCCGGCCCGCCCCAGGTCAGGTTTCCGACCAGTTCCGGCGCGCGCAGCTTGCCGATGAGCTCGCCCCTGATCGAATAGACCCAGACGCCGCCCGGCCCGCTGACCCAGACATTGCCCCGCGCGTCGCATTTCATCCCGTCGGGAACGCCGGGCTCCGACCCGACGATGCCCGACGCGAAGACGCGCCCCGGTCCGAGCCGTCCGTCGGGAAGGACCGGGAAGACCCGGATATTGTGCTGCACCGTGTCGTTGACGAAGAGCCGGTCCTCGGTCGGGCAGAAGCAGAGCCCGTTCGGCTGGTCGAAGAGATAGCGGTCGACCAGAAGCTCGGGCGGTCCGCCGCCCGGCGGAATACGGTAGACGCCCTGGAAGCCGAGCTGGCGCGGGCGCTCGACGCCGAACACCGGCATGCGGCCATACCAGGGGTCGGAGAAATAGATCGACCCGTCCGATTTCACCACGACGTCGTTGGGACTGTTGAGCTCCCTGCCCTCGAAATGCGAGGCCAGGACCTCGCGCCGCCCGTCCGGCCGCTCGCGCATCACGGTCGAGGTCGCATGCTCGCAGACGATCAGGTTGAGCTCGCCGTCATAGGTCATGCCGTTGCATTTGTTGGCGGGACGCATGACCTCTCGCACGCCGCTCTTGTCCCACCGCCTGCGGACATCGCCCGGCATGTCGGAGAACAGCAGATGCTGCTCGCGCGGATGCCAGATCGGCCCTTCGCAGAACTCGAAGCCGGCGCCGAGCTGGCGCAACGGCGCCCACAGGTCGATGCACTCCTCGAAGGCGGGGCGGATGGCGACATGCGTGGTCATGACCGCACCCTTACGCCGCGAACCAGTTGCGCGCCGGCAGCGACTGCACGACCGGACCGGGCACCGCCATGTCCATCCGCCCGACGACCTGGCCATGGGCGATCTTGGCCGGCTTGTCGTGAACGGGCAGCAGGAATCTGCCCGCCGAGAGCAGCTTCTTGATCGCCGCCTTCTCCTCACGCTTCGAGACGCCGTGGTTGCCGGTGGTCCGGGGCTCGGCGCCCTGCAATTCGTGGAAGGGCGTGACGATCTGGTCGTTGAAGTCGTAGATCACGTCGCCGCAGATGATCGCCCGTCCCTCGACCGTATCGACATGCACGTTCATCGAACCCTCGGTGTGCGCGCCGGCAGCCTCGAGATAGCAGCCGGGGAAGAGCTCGATCATCCCCGACAGTTCCAGATCCTCGAAGCGCAGCGCGTCGCGCGTGTGCAGCCGGTCGATCAGGTGCTTGATGTCGGGCGCCGGGTATTGCGGGTGCATCAGCCCCGAGACCGAGTATTCGAGCTCGCGGCGGTTGACGATGACGGTGGTGTTCATCGGGAAGAGTTCGTCTTTCCCGGCATGGTCGATATGGAGATGGGTGTGCAGGACGTAGCGCACGTCGCCCATTCGCACGCCGTGCCTGGCGAGCTGGTTCTCGATCATGTTCTCGTGGAACTGAAGACCCCGCATGCCGAGGCTTTCCATGATCTGGTTGTGGCGGTAGCCGGTGTCGACCACGACCGGCCACGGCCCTCCCAGGATCAGGAAGCCGTAGGTCGGGACGCGCCGCGTGCGCCCGCAATCGCGCCCCAGCACGAGAAAGCTCGATTCCAGCTCGATGTCGCCATAGTCGAGGATCTTGATTTCGAGCGCCATGGACGTCCTCCCGTCAGTTGTCCCGCAGGCGGTAGACCCGCCTCGCTGTGCTGTTGAAAACGGCGTCGTGGAACCCGGCGGGGACGGCCGCGCGATGGGCGGCGAGCAACCCGGAATAAGAGGTCCAAAGCTTCTCGATCGGGAAGTTGGAGCCGAACAGGCAGCGCCCGGCGCCAAACAGCGCCAGCGTCTCTGCAATGACGAAGCGTATATGCCCGCTGTCGTTCGCGCGCAGAAAGGTGCCGAGCCCCGAGAGCTTGCAGACGATGTTCGGCTGCGCCGCCAGCAGCGCCATGCCGTCGCGCCAGGCGTCGATCCCCGCCATCGACAGGTCCTCCAGCATGCCGGCATGCTGGAGGACGAAGGTCACGTCCGTAGAAAGGCGCGCGAGTTCGGCCGCGCCCGGCATCTGGCCGGCGAAGACCTGCAGGTCGAAGCTGAAGCCGTAATCGCCGAGCCGGGCGACATTGGCCTGCAAGCGCGGATCGCGCGCCAGATCCGGCCCGCTGGCGAAGCGGTAGAGCGGGTTCTCGTGCCAGTGCAACTGCATCCGCACGCCGCGAACCCGGGGATTGCGCGCCAGCGCGTCGAGCTGCGGCCGCGCGTCTTCGGCGAGCATGTCGGCATGGGCGACGATGGCGATCGGGAAGCCGCTGTCCTCCGAGGCCCGCGAGACGAATTCGACCTCGTCCGAAGCGCGGTCGGCCGCCCAGTTGGCCTGGACATAAACGGCCTGCGTCACGCCCTCCGGCCGACACTCTGCGAGGTATTCGGTCACCGGATAGTCACGCCGGATCGGCTCGTAGGGGCCGAAGATGCGCGGCTGCATCGGCCCGAGCAGCCAGGGCAGATCGGCCTGACGCCAGATATGGAAATGGGAGTCGATGATGCCAGTCATGCCGCTCGCGCGCCTCCGAGCGAGAGAATGTGGCGACAGATCCGGGCCGTGGTCGCGCCGTTGGCGAGGCTGGCGAGGTCGGGCAGGATCTGGCGGAGCGCCTCGGTTTCCGGCCTGTAGCCGGGATCGGCCGCCAGCGGCGTCAGCCAGTCGACGCGATGGGCCCGCGCCGCGAGCCGTGCGACGGCAGAAACCAGCGCAGCCGGATCGCCGCGCTCGAGACCGTCCGACAGCACCACGACGACCGCGCCGCGCGCATGGGCCGCGAAGCGTGGCGCGGCGAGGAAGGCCTGCAACGCGTCGCCGATGCGCGTGCCGCCATCCCAGTCGGCGACGAGGCCCGCCGCCTCGGTCAGCGCCTGTTCGCGCCGGCGCCGGCGCAACGCCCCGGTCACCCGCGTCAGCCTCGTGCCGAAGGTGAAGGCTTCGGCGCGCGGCGCAGTCTGGACGACTGCATGGGCGAGCGCGAGATTGGCGTCGCTGCGCTGCTTCATCGAGCCCGAGACGTCGATCAGCAGCAGGATCGGCCTCGGGCGCGTGACGCGCCGCAGCTTCTTGAGGCTCATCACCTCGCCGTCATGGCGGATGGCGTCGCGCAGGCTGCGGGCGAGATCGACCGCCGGCCCGCTTCGCGCGCCGCGCCGGCGATAGCCGCGTCGGCGCGGCAGCGCGGCCGGCAGCGCGCGGGCGAAGCGGCGCAGGGTCTCATCGTCGTCGAGCGGCTGAAGCCGGCGCAGCGACAGCGCCTCGGCGCCGGTGGCGGCCCGGCCGGTTTCGTTGATCTCGTCGCCGAGCAGCACCTCTCGCGAACCGGAATCCTCCTGCACCGACATCTCGTCGTCGGGCTGGAACTCCGGCTCGCCCTCCTGCGCGAACGCGCCGAGGAAATGCGCGTCGAACAGGGCGTCGAACAGCGCGCGCTGCTCGGGATGGGGGGCGAGCGTGGCAGCCGCCGCCTTGCGGACGTGCTCGAGGCTGCGCGGGCCGAGCAGGTCGATCGCCGAGAGAAAGGCGACGGTCTGCTCGGGCGCGACGCTGAGGCCGTGGCTGCGGAGCAGCGTCGGGAAGGCGACGAAGGGGCGGGCGGCAGGAGGCAGGGGCGCGATCATCGGGTGTGCTCCCCTTCTCCGCAATTGAGCGCGCGAACCACGACCCGTCCCCTTCCCCCCGCTTGCGGTGGGGAAGGGGACGAGGGCGTCGCGCCCTGTGAAAATCGACGCGGAGCCCTCATGCCGCCAGCCCCGGAATGAACAGCGGCAGACGCGGACGCAAGTGCGCCATGTCCTCCTCGTCCTTGATCGCCGCGCCCAGCGAGCGGCGGAAGGCCTCGGGCCAGGCCGCGCCGGTCTGCGCCAGCGCGGTCGCGGCCTCGGCCCAGTCGACCGCCTCCGCCACGCCGGGCGGCTTCGCCAGCGGCTCCTGTCGTAGAATGCCGACGGCGTGGACGACGGCGCGCGCCGTGCCTTCCGCGACAGCCGATGAGCGCAGCATGATGATCTGCGCCTCCCGCTCGGCCTCCGGGTAGGCGATGTAATGGTAGACGCAGCGGCGGCGCAGGGCCTCGTGCAGCTCGCGCGTGCGGTTCGAGGTCAGCACCACGACCGGCCGTTCGGCCGCGCGCAGCGTGCCGCGCTCGGGGATCGAGATCGAGAAATCGGAGAGGAACTCGAGCAGGAAGGCCTCGAATTCGTGGTCCGAGCGGTCGATCTCGTCGATCAGCAGCACCGTCGATTCCGGCCGGCGCAGCGCGCTCAGCATCGGCCGCTCGATCAGGAAGTCGTCGCGGTAGATGTCGAGCGTTTCGCCTTCTCGGGCCTGCCGGATCGCCAGCATCTGGCGCGGATAGTTCCATTCGTAGAGCGCGGCCGAGGCGTCGATACCCTCGAAGCATTGCAGCCGGATGAGCTGGCGGCCGAGAATGCCGGCCAGCGCCTTGGCGGCCTCGGTCTTGCCGACGCCGGGCGCGCCCTCCAGCAGCAGCGGCTTGCCCAAGGCCAGCGCGAGATAGCCTGCCGTCGCGATGCCGTCATCGGCGAGATACATCGCAGCCGTGAGGGCCTGCGCCAGGTCCTCCGGGCTCGACAGCCCTGCGACGGTGGTCCTCAGCGCCATGCCGTCACCGCCAGTTCACCGGGCCGCCCCGGCGCGGGCCGGGCCTGACGCCGCCATTGGCCTTCAGGCCGCGCAGCACTTTTTCGGGCGTGATCGGCAGTTCATCGACGCGCACGCCGACCGCGTTGTAGACGGCGTTGGCGATCGCCGGCAGCACCGGATTGGCGCACATCTCGCCCGGTCCTTTGCCGCCGAAGGGTCCGTCGGGCGCAGGGCGCTCCAGCACCGTGACGTGATAGGGCGCGATGTCGCCGGGTCCCGGCATCAGGTATTCGTTGAAATCGCGCGGGCCGTGCTCCGGATCAGGATAATACGGCTCCGGCGTCTCGTAGAGCGCGTGGCTCATGCCCATCCAGGCGCCGCCGACAAGCTGCTGCTCGACCATGCGCGGATTGATCACCCGGCCGAGTTCATAGGCGCTGGTAATCCGCAGCACCTCGACCTCGCCGGTATCGTCGTCGACGGCGACATCGGCCACGAGGCAGGCA
>JAKFWE010000409.1 GCA_021732895.1 Allobosea sp.
GTGGCGGCGATCGAGCGGGCCGGCCGCTACTGCAACCGGTTCGGCATCACCAGCGTGATGGACGCCGCCGTCGGCATGCGGGCGCAGTATCGCGAGGTCGCCGCCTATCGCACGGCGCAGCGCACCAGCCGGCTGCCGGTGCGCACCAACATGTGCCTTCTAGGCGGGCATAACGGCGTCGTCGAGCAGGCTTTCGCCGATGGGCTGGTCACCGGCGCGGGCGACGACTGGCTCAGCGTCGGCCCGGTCAAGATCTTCACCGACGGTTCGGCCGGCGGACGCACCGCGGCGATGTCGAAGCCCTATCTCGGCGAACCCGAAACCAGCGGCATCTTCTGCCTGACCGACCCGGAGATGGACGCGCTGACGCGCGACTATCATGCGAAAGGCTACCAGCTCGCGATCCACGCCATCGGCGACGCGGCGATCGAGCAGACGCTGAACGCCATCGAGGCGGGGCTGAGCGAGCATCCCGACCCCGGCCGCCGTCACCGCATCGAGCATTGCGGCTTCAACTCGCCCGAACAGATCGCCCGCATGGTGAGGCTCGGCGTCGAGCCGGTGCCGCAGCCGATCTTCCATTACGATTTCGGCGATCTCTATCTGTCCGTGCTGGAACCCGACCGCGTGCATCCGGCCTATCCGATGCGCACCTGGATCGAGGCCGGGCTGAAGCCGGCCGCCTCGTCGGACGCCCCGGTCTGCGACGCCAACATCTGGCCCAACATCTACACCATGCTGACCCGCAGGACGGCGCGCGGCACGGTTATCGGCCCCGACCAGACGCTCACCCTCGACGAGGCGATCCGCGCCTACACCGAGTTCGGCGCCTTCGTGAACCGCTGCGAGACCCATCGCGGCAAGCTGCTGCCCGGCATGGCGGCCGACGTCGCGGTGTTCTCGCGCGACCTCGCGCAGGCGACGCCGGAACAGCTCTTGCACGAGACGCGCTGCGACGTGACGATCCTCGACGGGAAGGTCGTCTTCGAGGCGGAGGCGTGATGAAGCCGTCATTGCGAGGAGGCGAAGCCGACGAATCAATCCAGGGGACGTCGGGCGAGACGCTGGATTGCTTCGCTGCGCTCGCAATGACGGGGTTGGCCAGCCCATGCTGAACCACGTCGCATCGCGCCTGGCCCTGTCGGCGCCCGTGCTGTTCGGCGTGCTTCTGTTCGGCTTCCTGCTGCTCCAGCTCGTTCCGGCCGACCCGGCGGCGATCATCGCCGGACCGACCGCGAGCCCCGAGCTGATCGCGGAGATCCGCAAGGATCTCGGGCTCGACCGGCCGGTGGTGGTCCAGTTCGCGCTCTACATGTGGCGCGTGCTGCAGGGCGATCTCGGCGTCTCGCTGATCTCCAACACCCGCGTCACCGAGGATCTGGGCGAGGCGATCGGCCCCACCGTGGAGCTGATGGTCGCCTGTCTCGTCTGGGCGATACCCGTCGGCATCGCGCTCGGCGCCATCGCCGCGGTCAACCGCGGCCGCGTCCTCGACCGGCTGGTGATCGCGATCTCGGTCGCCGGCGTCTCGACGCCGGTCTTCTTCATCGGCCTGATCCTGATGCAGTATCTCGGCTACCAATGGGGGCTGTTGCCCTTCATCGGCCGGGGCGGGCCGCTCTGGACCTTGCCGGGCCTCGCCGCGATCGCCCTGCCGGCGCTGACGCTGGGGCTGATCTTCATCGGCCCGATCGCGCGCATGACCCGCACCGCCGCGCTCGAGGTGCTCAACGCCGACCATGTCCGCACCGCCCGCGCCAAGGGGCTGGCCGAACGCACCGTGATCCTGAAGCATGTATTGCGCAACGCCCTGATCCCGGTCGTGACGCTGATCGGCCTGCAGGCCGGCTACCTGCTCGGCGGCGCGGTCGTCACCGAGACGATCTACTCCTGGCCCGGCGTCGGACGGCTCGCGGTCGGCGCCATCCTCGCCAGCGATTTCCCGCTGGCGCAGGGCGCGATCCTGGTGCTGGCGCTCGCCTTCCTGACGATCAACCTGATCGTCGACATGCTCTACGCCGCGCTCGACCCCAGGGTGAAGGCCCATGGCTGACGTCGCCGCGCCGACCGCCGCGCCGACCGGCCGCCGCCCGCTTTCGCCGGTGCTGCGGCGCATCCTGAAAGACCGGCTGGCGCTGGCCGCCGCCGTGATTTTCGGCCTCATCTGCATCGCCGCGCTGCTTGCGCCCTGGCTCGCGCCGTTCGACCCCTACAACACGACGCGCCGCCCTTTCATCCCGCCGGTCTGGAGCGAAGGTTCGCTGCCGCAGCACTGGCTCGGCACCGACGGACAGGGCCGCGACATGCTCTCGCGCCTGCTCTACGGGGCGCGGCTGACGCTCGTGATGGGGCTCGCCTCGGTCGTCCTCGGCGGCGGGATCGGCGCGCTGTTCGGGCTGCTCAGCGCCTATTACCGGCGCATCGACCCGTTCATCATGCGCATCGCCGACATCCTGCTGTCCTTCCCGGCGATCCTGCTCGGGCTGGCGCTCGCCGCCGTGATCGGGCCGGGCCTGACCGCGATCGTGCTGGCGCTTTCGATTGCGACCATTCCCGACGTCGCGCGCATCACCCGCAGCGCCGCCGTGGTGGTGATGGGACAGGACTACATGGAGGCGGGCCGCGCCGTCGGCCTGCCGGACCGGACGCTGATCTGGCGCTATCTGGCGCTGAACTGCCTCTCCTCGGTCTTCGTCTTTCTCACCCTGCGCTTCGGCCAGATCATCCTGATCGGCGCGGCCCTGTCCTTCCTCGGGCTGGGCGTGCGGCCGCCGGAGGCCGAACTCGGCATGATGGCCTCGCTCGGCCGCGACGCGCTGTTCTTCGCGCCGCACATCTCGATGCTGCCGAGCCTCGCCATCGTCCTGATCGTGCTCTGCGCCAACGTGCTCGGCGACGCGCTGCGCGACCTGCTCGATCCGCGATTGAGGAACACCTAACCGCCGACGCCCGAACCGCACATCAGAAGGGGAGAACGATCGTGAGACACCTGACAGCCATCGCCGCGGGAACGTTGCTCGGGATTTCCGCGCTTTCCGGCCCTGCCATCGCCCAGGGCTCCAACGCCTCGCTCACCATCGTGCGCGAGGTCGACAGCGACCGCTACGATCCGCATCGCTCGACGGCGCGCGCGGCCAGCGAGGTGATCTTCATGCTGGCCGACACGCTAGTCTCGCTCGACCACGACATGGCGACGATCAGGCCGGGACTGGCGACGAGCTGGACGACCTCGCCGGACGGCAGGACCTACACCTTCAAGCTGCGCGACGACGTCACCTTCTGCGACGGCAAGAAGCTGACGGCGCAGGACGTCGCCTACTCGATCAAGCGCTGGATCGACCCGGCGACTCGCTCGCCCGTGCGCTGGCGCGCCGGCGAGGTCGAGGATGTCGTCGCGACCGACGCCACGACGGTCGAGTACAGGCTCAAGGCGCCGTTCTCGGAGCTGCTCTACCAGCTCACGCAGAGCTTCGCCGCCATCGTCGACAAGGCCAATGTCGAGGCGCTCGGGGCCGATTTCGGCGTCAAGGGCTTCAACGGCACCGGCCCCTATTGCTGGGGCGACTGGAAGCCGCGCAACGAGTTCCGGCTGAAGAAGCACGCCGCCTACAAATGGGGCCCGCCGATCTACGAGAACAAGGGCGCGGCGCAGATCGAGGAGATCGTCTGGAAGATCGTGCCCGAGGAGAACACCCGCCTCGCCGCCGCCATGACCGGCCAGAGCCAGGTCACGCAATATGTGCCGTATTCGGGCCTCGCGCAGATCCGCGCCAACAGGGCGCTCCGGCTGGTCGAATCGAAGGAGGCGTTCTGGACCTATTTCATCGGCTTCAAGATCGACAAGGAAAGCGTCGGCGATCCGGCCGTGCGCAGGGCCATGGTGATGGCGGTCGACCAGAAGGCGATCGCCGACAACCTCTATTTCGGCGAGGTCGAGCCGGCCTACAGCTACATCTCGACCGAGGCGCTGGACTGGAACAAGGCGCTGACGCCGAACCTGATCAAGACCAATGTCGCCGAAGCCAACCGGATTCTCGACGCCGCCGGCTGGACAAAGGGCGCCGACGGCTTCCGCGCCAAGGACGGCAAGAAACTCTCGCCGATCGTCTACGGCTTCACCGGCTCGACCTGGCAGAAGCTGATGGAGGCCGTGCAGGGCGACCTGCGCAAGATCGGCGTCGACATGCGCATCCAGCTCTTCGACGCCACCATCGCCTGGGGCAAGCTGGCGACGCAGGAATTCGACATGTTCGGGATGAGCTTCCCCTACATCTCGGCCGGCGACGCGCTGAACCTGTATTTCCGTTCCGCCAACGCGCCGACGCCCAACCGGATGAACTGGAAGGACGCCAGGACGGACGAACTCCTGAGCAAGGGCTCGGCCGCGCTGACCGACACCGACCGCGCCGCCGCCTATGGCGAGGTGCTGACGCAGGTCCACGAGGCCGCCGTCTGGCTGCCGCTCTATCACGAGCCGATGAAGATCGCGGCCTCGGCTAGGCTCGCTCCGTTCAAGGCCCACAACATCTATGGCTGCGGGCTCTACAAGGGGCTGGACCTGAAGTTCGTGAGGTGACGCCCTCTGTCCAGTGAGACGCGGGGAACCCCTCTCCCGGAGGGAGAGGGGCAGGGGTGAGGGGTCGGCCCTTCAACCAGCGGTGTGAGCCCTGACCGCGCATTGGGTTCAGGCTAACCTCGAAACGTCCGTCACCTCACCCCTGCCCCTCTCCTTACAGGAGAGGGGTTCTTCCAGCGCCTGACCGCCCAAGCCTGCCACCACGCCGGAGCCTGCCCATGACCATCACCCTCATCCGCAACGCCGCCTGGATCGTCGCCTACGACGCAAAGGCCAAGGGCCATGTCTATCTGCGCGACGGCGATGTCGCCTATGAGGGCGACAAGCTGATCCATGTCGGCGGCTCGTTCCGGGGGCAGCCCGACGTCACCATCGACGGGCGCGGCAGGATGGTGATGCCCGGCCTCGTCAACATCCATTCGCATCCGTCCTCGGAGGCGATGACGAAGGGCTGGAACGACGAACTCGGCTCGCCGAAGATGTACGGCACCGCGCTCTACGAGTTCATGCCGCTGTTCCGCTGCGACGCGCAGGGGATCAAGCCTTGCGCGCAGGTGACCTATTCCGAACTGCTGATGTCTGGCGTCACGACGCTGGTCGACATGTCGGTCGCATGGGACGGCTGGCTCGAAACCTTCAGGGGCTCGGGCCTGCGCGGCGTCTTTTCGCCGATGTACCGCTCGGCGCGCTGGTACACCGACAACGGCCATCTGGCGAAATACGAGTGGGACGCCAAGGCCGGCGAGAAAGCGATGGCCGAGGCGATGAAACTGCTCGATCAGGTCGCGGCCGACGATTCGGGCCGGCTCTCCGGCATGGTCTCGCCGTCGCAGATCGACACCTGCACGCCCGAGCTGATCCAGGCCAGCTTCGACGAATCCGAGCGGCGCGGCCTGCCCTTCCAGATCCACGCCGCGCAGAGCGTCGTCGAGTTTCACGAGATCACGCGCCGGCACGGCATGACGCCGGTGGAATGGCTGGAGGAGCTCGACGTGCTCGGGCCGACCGCGATCATCGGCCACGCCATCTTCCTCGACCACCATTCCTCGGTGAAATGGCCGGCGACCGACGATCTCGGCCTGCTCACCGAGAGCGGGACCAACGTCGCCCATTGCCCGATCGTGTTCCAGCGTCGCGGCATCGCGATGCAGAGCTTCGGCAACTACGTCGCGGCCGGGATCAATGTCGGGATCGGCACCGACACCTATCCCCATCACATGCTGGAAGAGCTGCGCGCCGTCTGCATCGGCTCGCGCATGATGGCGGAGGACGTCTACGACCTGCGCACCTCCGACGCCTTCAACGCCGCGACGCTGGGCGGCGCCAAGGCGCTCGGCCGCAGCGACATCGGCCGGCTCGCCAAGGGCGCCAAGGCCGACATCGTCATCGTCGACGTCACCCACCCGATGATGCGCCCCTTGCGCGACCCCGTCCGCAGCCTGATCTATGCGGCGGGCGAGCGCGCCGTGACGACCGTGATCGTCGACGGCGTCACCGTGGTCGAGAACGGCAAGGTCCTGACCATGGACTACGCCAGCGCCGCGGCCGAGCTGGAGGAGGCGCAGCGCCGGGCCGAGCCCAGGGTGAAGGGGCTGGACTGGGCCGGGCGCGACCATCTCGAGATCTCGCCGCTGACCTTTCCGCCGGGCAAGGGCTGAATGAGCCCGGCGACGCCCGACGGCGCACCCCTCCTCGCCGTGCGCGACCTGAAGACGCATTTCCGCACCGACCGGGGCTTCTACCGCGCCGTCGACGGCGTCTCGTTCGAGGTTCGCGCCGGGCGCACGCTCGGCATCGTCGGCGAGAGCGGCTGCGGGAAGAGCGTGACCTCGCTCTCGATCATGGGGCTGGTGCCGGAGCCGCCGGGCATCCGCGCCGGCGGCGAGATCGTCTTCGAGGGCGCCGACCTGCTCAGGCGCTCGCGCGCCGAGATGGAACTGATCAGGGGCGCGAAGATCGCGATGATCTTCCAGGAGCCGATGACCTCGCTCAACCCGGTCTACAGGGTCGGCGAGCAGATCGTCGAGGGCCTGCGCCGCCACCGCCGCATGGGCAGGACCCAGGCCCGCGAGCGCGCCATCGAGATGCTGCGGCTGGTGAAGATCCCCTCGCCCGAGACCCGCGTCGATTCCTATCCGCACGAGATGTCCGGCGGCATGCGCCAGCGCGTGATGATCGCGCTCGCGCTCGCCTGCGACCCGCAGGTGCTGATCGCCGACGAGCCGACCACGGCGCTCGACGTCACCATCCAGGCCCAGATCCTCGACCTGTTGCGCGACCTGCAGAAGCGGCTCGGCACGGCCATCATCCTGATCACGCACGATCTCGGCGTCATCGCCGAAACCGCCGACGAGGTCGCGGTGATGTATGCCGGCCAGATCGTCGAGCGCGCCGATGTCAGAACGCTCTTCTCCGACGCGCAGCACCCCTACACGCTCGGGCTGCTGGCCTCGATCCCGCGTCTCGACGAGGATCGCGCCCGGCTTGAGACCATCGAGGGCATGGTGCCGACGCCAGACGCCATGCCCGCCGGCTGCCGGTTCGCGCCGCGCTGCGCGATGGCGGCGGCGCGGTGTCTGGCCGAAACGCCGCCCCTGAGCGCGATCGGGGAAGGCCATCTCGTCGCCTGCTGGCGCGCCCCGGTCGAGGGAGCCGCGGCATGAACGACGGCGTGAACGTCCCGCTGCTGGAGGTCGAGGGCCTCGCCAGGCATTTTGCGCTCTCGGGCGGGCTGCTCGGTCGCGCCGGCGGCGTGGTCAGGGCGGTCGACGGCGTCTCCTTCAGCCTCGCGCGCGGCTAAACGCTGGCGCTGGTCGGCGAATCCGGCTGCGGCAAATCGACCACCGGACGGCTGATCCTGCGCCTGATCGAGCCCGGCGCCGGCGCGCTCCGCTTCGACGGGCAGGACATGCTGGCGCTCGGCA
>JAKFWE010000223.1 GCA_021732895.1 Allobosea sp.
GTCCATGAAATAACCGCCGAGCGCGACGAAGGCGCTGCCGACGATGCGGCCGTCGGCAGTCCCGGGAATGGCGTCGGCGTTCTCGTCGGCGATCTTGGAGAAATACTCGAAGGCCTTGAGATCGTTGGCGGGAACGCCCTCGCCGCTGGCATAGACCCGACCCAGCTTGAACTGCGCCGTGAGATTGCCGTGGGCGGCGGCGGCCTCGAGCGCACGCACGGCCCCGGCCTGGTTGCCGGCGGTCGAATCGCGCATCCATGCCCTGAGCGCGTCACGGGCGCTGCTGAACGGCGCCAGCGGCAGAGCCATGTGCACCGCCGGCCCGCTCGGCGCCGGCGCGAGCGCACGGCCGCCCGCCAGCGGCGGAGGCGCCTCGGACTCGGGTTCCGGCAGCACGATGCCGGGAATCGGCAGCGGCGGCACCGGCGCGGGCCGGCCGCCCAGCACGTCCTGACCGAAGGCGGCCTGATGGCCGCCCGCGATCAGAAACATCCCGGCGATGATGGCGTCAGATATCCGCATAGCAATGGGTCTCGGCCGCCCCTCCCGGGTGGGTCACGGCCCCACCTTTGGCGGAACCGACCGTCTGCGCGTATTTCCAGAGCGCGCCCGATCGGTAATCGGTCTTGCGCTCCGTCCACGCCTCACGACGCTCCGAAAGTTCGGCGTCAGAAAGGCGGACTGCGAGCTTTCCTGTGATGGCGTCGAGCTCGATGACGTCGCCGTCGCGGATCAGCGCGATCGGCCCGCCCACAGCCGCTTCCGGCCCGACATGGCCGACGCAGAAGCCGCGCGTCGCGCCGGAAAAGCGCCCGTCGGTGATCAGCGCGACCTTGTCGCCCATGCCCTGGCCGTAGAGGGCGGCGGTGGTCGAGAGCATCTCGCGCATGCCCGGGCCGCCCTTGGGACCCTCATAGCGGATGACCAGCACGTCGCCGATCTCGTAGCGCTTCTGGCTGACGGCGGCGAAGGCGTCCTCCTCGCAGTCGAAGCAGCGGGCGGGGCCCGAGAAGGTCAGTTGCTCGGTGGTCATGCCGGCGATCTTCACGATCGCGCCCTCCGGGGCGAGGTTGCCCTTCAGCCCGACGACGCCGCCATTGGGCGAGAGCGGGGCGTCGGCCGCGCGCACCACGTCCTGATCCGGGTTCCATTTCACGCTGGCCATGTTCTCGGCGATGGTGCGGCCGGTCACGGTCATGCAGTCGCCATGCAGGAAACCGTGGTCGAGCAGCGTCTTCATCAGCAGCGGGATGCCGCCGACCTCGAACATGTCCTTGGCGACGTATTTTCCGCCGGGCTTAAGATCGGCGATGTAGGGCGTCTTCCTGAAGATCTCGGCGACGTCGAACAGGTCGAATTCGATGCCGCACTCATGCGCGATCGCCGGCAGATGCAGCGCCGCATTGGTCGAGCCGCCCGAGGCCGCGACGACGGTCGCCGCATTCTCCAGCGCCTTGCGGGTGACGATGTCGCGCGGGCGGATGTTGCGGGCGATCAGCTCCATCACCATCTCGCCGGCGGTGTAGCAGAAGGTGTCGCGGACGTCGTAGGGCGCCGGCGCGCCGCAGCTATAGGGCAGCGCGAGACCGATCGCCTCGGCGACGGTGGCCATGGTGTTGGCGGTGAACTGCGCGCCGCAGGAGCCCGAGGACGGGCAGGCCGCCTCCTCCAGCTCCTTCAGATCCTCGTCCGACATCGCGCCGACGGAATGCTTGCCGACGGCCTCGAACACGTCCTGCACGGTGACGGGCTGGCCCTTGAAGCGTCCGGGCAGGATCGACCCGCCATAGATGAAGATCGACGGCACGTTGAGGCGCACCATGGCCATCATCATGCCGGGCAGCGACTTGTCGCAGCCGGCGAGGCCGACGAGCGCGTCGTAGCAATGGCCGCGCATGGTCAACTCGACGGAATCGGCGATGCATTCGCGCGAAGCGAGCGAGGACTTCATGCCCTGATGGCCCATGGCGATGCCGTCGGTCACCGTGATGGTGCAGAACTCGCGCGGCGTGCCGTTGGCCGAGGCGACGCCCTTCTTGACGGCCTGGGCCTGCCGCATCAGGGCGATGTTGCAGGGCGCGGCCTCGTTCCAGCACGAGGCGACGCCGACGAAAGGCTGCGAAATCTGCCGCGAGGTCATGCCCATGGCATAGTAATACGAGCGATGCGGCGCGCGCGCCGGGCCGACGCTCACATGCCGGCTCGGAAGCCTCGACTTGTCGAACACACGCGCATCCATGGTCTTTTTCCCGGTTCCGCCCTGCGCATCGCCTGCGCGTGGCAGATGTGCCACGCAGGTTCGGCCGGGCGCAACGTTCGTCCTCCCCCCGCGGATCGGAACGGCGAGCGTCCCAGACTGGCGGACAGACTTTAATTCTTCGATATCTCAGTAAGTTACCGCAGCCCTTCCGTGGGGTGGCTTTGTGGCGGGATCGCGGCGGTTCCCGTCCCGCATGGCGACGCCGGCGCAATGCGCGCCGGTGTTGCGGCGATGTCACAAATGCGGTGGCCGGGAGAGGCTTCTCAAAGCACCATCGGCAGCACGAAGAAGCCGCCGACCACCACCACCACGAGCGCCAGCGCCGTCATTGGCAGATGCTTCTCGATGAAGATCCGGATGTCGTCGCCGTAGTAGCGCAAGGCGATCGCGATCATCATGAAGAAGCTGACGCGCGAGATCACCATTCCGATGGTGAATTTCCAGATGTCGAAATGCAGGAAGCCCGACATGATGGTGACGATCTTGAAGGGGATCGGCGTCAGGCCCTTGGTGACGAGCACCCAGAACCAGAAATCCTTCGAGGTCGAGATCAACTCGGCCGCCTTGTCCTGCAGCCCATAGAGCGAGATCAGCCAGGAGCCGACGGAGTCGTAGAGGAACGCGCCGATGGCGTAGCCGAGATAGCCGCCGAGCACCGCGCCGAGCGAGCAGACGCCGGCGTAGAACCAGGCGCGATCGGGCCTCGCGATGCACATCGGCAGCAGCAGCGGGATCGGCGGCAGCGGGCTCACCGAACTCTCGACGAAGGTCAGCGCGAAGAGCAGCCAGGGCGCTCCGGGATGGGACGAGTATGACACCAACCAGTCATAGGATCGCTTGAGCATGGCGGTGGGGCAACCGGTCCTGGGTTACTGAACAATCGCAAGGGAGGCATGGCGGACTTGCGCCCGGCGCGCATCTAAGCGGGTCTGCCGCAGAATGCCAGCGGTGTCTTACGGTAACGTCAATTTGGCGGCCGGGTTGTGACCGGCCGTTCAGGACCCGCCTCAGGACAGCCGCGCCAGCGCCTCTTTCAGCCGGGCCTGCCGCGCCTGCGCCGCCGCCTTGCGCTCATGGTTCTCCTCGACGACCTCCTCGGGCGCGCGCGCCATGAAATCGGGGTTGCCGAGCTTCCTGTCGACGACCGCGATATCCTGGTCGAGCCTCGCCATCTCCTTTTCGAGGCGTGCGCGCTCGACCGCGATGTCGATGACGCCCGCCAGAGGCAGCGCCGCGACCTCGCCGCGCACGATGATCTGGGCCGACTGACCCGGCGCGGTCTCGCTGAAGGCGATCTCCGAGACCCGCGCCAGCCGCTCGATCATCGGGGCCCAGGCCTCGATCGCGGCGCGCGTCGCAGGCGAGGCCTCGACCAGCACCAGCGGCGACTGCGTCCCGGCCGGCACGTTGATCTCGGAGCGGACCGAGCGGATATCCGAGATCAGATCGACGACGAAGCCGATCTCGGCCTCGGCCGCGTCGTCGCGCAAAGCGGTGAGATCGGGCCAATGCGTCAGGCAGACCAGCGGCTCAATGCCCGAGGCCAGCTTGCGCGGAGCGCCCTCGCCCGCCTTCTGCGCCCAGAGCTCCTCCGTCAGGAACGGCATGAACGGATGCAGGAGCTGGCAGATCAGGTCGATCACATGCGCCACCGTCGCCTGCGTCTCGGCCTTTTGCGCCGGATCGACGCCCTCGCCCTGCAGCACCGGCTTGGCGAGTTCGAGATACCAGTCGCAGAACTGGCCCCAGACGAAGCGATAGGCTGCGCCGGCCGCCTCGTTGAAGCGGAAGGTCGGGATGCCCGCCGCGATCTCGTCGGCCGCGCGGCCCGCCTCGCTGAGAATCCAGCGGTTGAGCGGCTGCTTCACGGCCGATGGGTCGAACCCGGCCACGCGGGCGCAGCCGTTCAGCTCGGCGAAGCGCGCGGCGTTCCAGATCTTGGTCGCGAAGTTGCGGTAGCCCTCGACGCGGTTGGTCGCCAGCTTGATGTCGCGCCCCTGCGCGGCCATGGCGGCGAGCGTGAAGCGCAGCGCGTCGGCGCCATACTGGTCGATCAGGACCAGCGGGTCGATGACGTTGCCTTTCGACTTCGACATCTTCGCGCCCTTCTCGTCGCGAACGATGGCGTGGATGTAGACGTCCCTGAACGGAACCTCGTCCATGAAGTTGAGCCCCATCATCATCATCCGGGCGACCCAGAAGAAGATGATGTCGAAGGCGGTGACCAGCGTCGCCGTCGGGTAGTAGCGCTTCAGTTCCGCGGTGTCGTCGGGCCAGCCCAGCGTCGAGAACGGCCACAGCGCCGAGGAGAACCAGGTGTCGAGGACGTCCTCGTCGCGCATGAGCTCGACCGGCCCGCAATAATGGCCCATCGCCAGCGCCTGCGCGGCGGCTTCCGACTCGGCGACGAAGACCTCGCCGTCGGGCCCGTACCAGGCCGGTATCTGGTGGCCCCACCAGAGCTGGCGCGAGACGCACCAGGGCTCGATGTTTTCCAGCCAGTCGAAATAGACCTTGTTCCAGTTGTCAGGCGTGATCTTCGTGCGACCGTCCTTGACGGCTGCGAGCGCGCGCTCCGCCAGCGGCTTGACGTCGACATACCACTGGTCGGTCAGCCAGGGCTCGATCACGACATCCGAGCGGTCGCCATGCGGGACGGTGTTGGTGTTCGGCTCGATCTTGGCCAGGTATCCGCGCTCGGCCATCAGCGCCACGACCGCCTTGCGGGCGGCGAAACGGTCCTGCCCATGCAGCGCCATCGTCTCGGGCTCGGGCGAAGCGCCCTCCAGGAAGTCGGCATTGTCCTGGATCAGGATGCGAGCTTCGCCGTCCAGCATGTTGACGATGCGCAGCTTCTGCCGCTTCCCGACCTCGAAATCGTTGAAGTCGTGCGCCGGGGTGATCTTGACCGCGCCCGTCCCCTTTTCCGGATCGGCATAGTCGTCGCCGACCAGCGGGATGACCCGCCCGACCAGCGGGAGGATGGCGTTACGGCCAATCAAATGCCCGAGCCTCTCGTTCTCGGGGTGGATCGCGACGCCGGTGTCGCCCAGCATCGTTTCGGGCCGCGTCGTCGCGACCTGGACATAGGTCGAGGCGTCGTCGGCGTCGTAGGTCGCGCCTTCGAGCGGGTAGTTGAAATAGTAGAGATGCCCGCCCGGATCGCGGTTCAGGACTTTTTCCAGCTTCGCCGGATCAAAGGCCTCCTCCCCGCCCCGCGTCCATTTGAACGAGCCGGTCTTCTCAACCTGAACGACCTCGAGGTCCGAGATCGCCGTCTGGAACTTCGGATCCCAGTTCACGAGGCGCTTGGCGCGGTAGACCAGCCCCTGCCTGTGCAGGGCGACGAAGACCTTGAGGACGGCGGCGCTCAGGCCCTCGTCCATGGTGAAGCGCTCGCGCGACCAGTCGCAGGAGGCGCCCAGCCGCTTGAGCTGGTTGACGATCGTCCCGCCGGATTCCTCCTTCCAGCGCCAGACCTCTTCCAGGAAGGCCTCGCGGCCCATGCTCCGGCGGTCGGTCCTGTTTTCGGCGGCGAGCCTCCGCTCGACGACCATCTGCGTCGCGATGCCGGCATGGTCGGTGCCGGGCTGCCAGAGCACGTCCTTGCCGCGCATGCGCTCGAAGCGGCAGAGCACGTCCTGCAACGTGTTGTTGAGCGCGTGGCCCATATGCAGCGAGCCGGTGACGTTGGGCGGCGGGATGACGATGCAATAGGGCTCCGCGCCCGGCGCCGCGCCGCGCCCGGCCTTGAAGGCTTCGGCCTTCTCCCAGGCGGCGCTGACGCGCGCCTCGACGGAGGCCGGCTCGAATGTCTTGTCCATCATCGCTTCGCTCAACGCAAAACGGCCGGGGAACCCGCCCCGGCCGCAAAATCAGAGGCCAATCGGTCTGTCGCTCTAAGAGCCCAAGCCGGCCCCGCGCGTCAATCTCCGCCGCGGCGCAGGCGATGCTCGATCCGAGGCGCGAGAGCGCTCTGCGGCGCCGTCCCAGCTTCGCTGCGCTTGCGAAGCGGACAGTCGCGCCGTTCCCGCAACTCCGTGAATTCTTCTGAAAACGAGCGGGCGCGACGGAACCGGCGGCGGCGCGGGCAGTTGCAACACTCATCACAGGAGTTGGTCCGCATGACCCACCACGCCACCGATCAGGACCGGGTCTGGTCGCTGATCGAAGACATCCGGCTTTGCATGTTCGTCAGCCATGACGGCTCCGGCGACACGCTGCGCGCCCGGCCGATGGACGCTCATGTTGCGCGCGACGACGACGCGATCTGGTTCCTCAGCGACGCCCGCGCCGGAAAGGACGACGAGATCGCGATCAACGACAATGTCTGCCTGACCTTCGCCGACAACGCCGGCTATCGTTACGTGTCGATCACCGGCGCGGCCAATGTCGTCGATGACCGTCGCAAGATCGAGGAACTCTGGACGCCGGACAACAAGGCGTTCTGGGACAGCAAGGACGATCCCAACATCCGCGTGCTGCGCGTGAGGCCGACCATGGCCGAGTTCTGGGACAGCCCGGGCAAGATCGTCACCATGGTCAAGATGGCGACGGCGGCGGTGACCGGCGCGAAGCCTGAGCTCGGCGAGAACCGCAAGGTCCCGCTCTGAGCGCCGCCGCCCGAGGCATTAGACCGACCAGCCCCCACCCGACATCACGCCCACGCCGGAGACCACCATGAACCTTCTCGTCCACGCGCTCGGCGCCTGGTTTGCAACCGAAGCCGCCAACGGGCGCTACCCGCGCCCCGTCGCCATTGGCATCGCCATGCTGGTTTCGAGGCTCGGCACGCCCACCGCGGCGTTGGCGCTGGCCGGCTACGCCATCAAGAAGCTGAACGAGCGCGGCGCCTTCGACGGGTTGCGTGGCGACGGAGCGGCAGCCCGTCGATCGACGACGCGCTGAACGCCCTCGCGCCCGGCCCTTGCCGGCCGACGGAGCCAACGGGCCGGGTCCAGCGCTCAGGCCGCGTCAGTGGCGCCCGCCGCGCGCGACGCGCTCGATCTCGGCGCGCACCAGCCGCTCGACCATCGTCGGCAGATTGTCGTCGAGCCAGGTCTTCAGCATCGGCTTGAGCATGTCCTTGACCAAATCCTCCAGCGTTCTGGCGTTGTTCGTAAAAACGGTGTGGGCAAGCTGGCCGAAGGCGTGGGTGACCGCGGAACCGGCCTGATCGGAGAGGAGTTCGGCCATGTTGAACG
>JAKFWE010000079.1 GCA_021732895.1 Allobosea sp.
CGACGGTGTCGGGATAGGCGACCTCGACGGTCGTCGTGGTCTTGCCTTTCTTCACCTTCTCCTTGGCCGTCCAGACGGTCTGCGAGAGATATTCGAGATTGACCTGGTGGCAGATGCCGGTGCCGGGCGGCACGACGCGGAAGTTATTGAACGCGCCCTGGCCCCATTTCAGGAAGCGGTAGCGCTCGCCGTTGCGCTGATATTCGAGATCGACGTTCTGTTTCAGCGCCTTGGGCGAGCCGAACTCGTCGACGATGACCGAATGGTCGATGACCAGATCGACCGGGACGAGAGGGTTGATCTTCCTGGCGTCGCCGCCGAGCGCCACGACGCCGTCGCGCATCGCCGCCAGGTCCACCACGGCTGGAACGCCGGTGAAGTCCTGCATCAGCACGCGAGCCGGACGGAAACCGATTTCCTTGCCGGCCTTGCCCTTGTCGTCGAGCCAGCCGACAAAGGCCTCGATGTCAGCCTTGACGACGGAGCGACCGTCCTCGAATCGCAGCAGGTTCTCGAGCAGCACCTTCATCGAGAAGGGCAGCCTCGCGATACCGGGCAGGCCGTTCTTCTCGGCCGCCTTCAGCGAGTAATAGACATATTTCTTGGTGCCGACGGTCAGCGTCCTGCGGCATTTGAACGAGTCGAGCGAAGCCATGGGGGCTGTTCATCCTGATCAAGGGTTACGGTCGCGAGCCGGAACGCCCTTGCGGGCGCAGCCGTCCGAAGGCCTCATGCGCTCGTCGCGCGCGCCGCCCCGGGTGTGCCCGGGCCCCGCGCCGGATCGGCGTGCGGCGTAGCCACGGGTTCTATAGATCAATTCCAGGAAGCCCGCTACATGAACGGGTGGCCCCAGGCGAAGGTTTTGCGGCGATTCGCACCTGGATCCAGAGCACGACTTCGTGCGGAAACCGGTCGCCATGGTCCGGCGTCGAACTTGATGGATAGTGCTTCAGCGCGATGCAGCCTGCGGTTCGGGACATGGCCCTGGCGGTCGAGAATCTCGCCTGCCGGCGCGGCGGGCGGCTGATTTTCGAGGGCTTGAGTTTCCGGCTCGCGCAAGGCGAGGCGATCGCCCTGACCGGACGCAACGGAGCAGGCAAGTCCAGCCTGATCGCGCTTGTCTGCGGGCGGCTGAGGCCGGAGGCCGGGAGCGTGCGGATCGAGGGGGCCGGCGACACGCCGGCGCCGGAGCTGATCCACCTCATCGGCCATCGCGACGGGCTGAAGAGCGCGCTCGGCGCAGCCGGAAACCTCGCCTTCGCGCAGGCCGTGCTCGGCGAACCGGCGCTGTCTGCGGCCGCCGCGCTCGACATGGTCGGCCTGCCCCATGTCGCGGACGTCCCGGTCGGCTACCTTTCGGCGGGTCAGCGCCGCCGCGTCGCGCTGGCGCGGCTATTGGTGTCGCGCCGGCCGTTCTGGCTGCTGGACGAGCCGATGGCGGCGCTCGACTTCGCCGCGCAGGCGATGGTCGCCGGCCTGATGCAGGCGCATCTCGACGCGGGCGGCGCGGTCCTCGCCGCGACGCACGGGCCGCTCGGGCTCGCCGGCGCGCGCGAGCTGAGGATCGGGCCGTGACGCGCGCCTTTATCGCCATCGTCGGACGCGACCTCGCGCTCGCGGCCCGCGCCGGCGGCGGGGGCGAACTGGCGCTCGTGTTCTTCCTGACGCTGGTCGTGCTCGTGCCGTTCGCGCTCGGGCCCGATCTCGCCCTGCTCGCCCGGATCGGCCCCGCGATCCTGTGGCTCGGCGCGCTGCTGGCGACGCTGATCGGGCTCGACCGGCTGTTCCAGTCCGACGAGGAGGACGGCTCGCTCGACCTGATCCGCGCCTCCGCGCTGCCGCTCGAGCTGGCGGTGCTCGCCAAGGGGCTGGCGCACTGGCTGGCGACGGGCCTGCCGCTGGCGCTGGCCGCGCCGATGCTCGGGCTGTTGGTGGCGCTGCCGATCGAGGCGATGGCGTCCGTCGCCGCGACGCTGCTGGTCGGGACGCCGGCGCTGAGCTTCATCGGCGCGGCGGGAGCGGCGCTGACCGTGGGCATCCGGCGCGGCGGTCTGATCGTGCCGGTTCTGGTCGCGCCCCTGACCGTGCCGGTGCTGATCTTCGGCGTGTCGGCCTCGAACAGCGCGCTGGGCGGCGCGATTCCGTTCCTGACGCCGTTCCTGATCCTGTGCGCGCTTTCGCTCGCGGCGATCGTCGTCGGCGCCTTCGCCGCCGCCGCCGCGCTCAGGCAGGCGGAGTGACCTGCGACGCCATCGGCGCGCCGCGCCGATTGTGAAGCGGCGAGACGATTGCTACATCCTCACCCGCAGCAAAAAGAACAGGGTCGTTTCGCCGCGCTGATGCCAAGCCTGACCGATCTCGCCAACCCGACGCGCTTCATGCGGCTCTCGGCCGCGCTGCTGCCATGGATGGCCGGCGCCGCAACCATCCTGCTCGCGATCGGTTTTTATCTCGCCTGGTTCGTCGCGCCCGCCGACTACCAGCAGGGCGAGACCATCCGGATCATGTTCGTGCATGTGCCGGCGGCATGGCTGGCGCTGATGCTCTACACGATGATGGCCGTGTCCGCGCTGGGCACGCTGGTCTGGCGGCATCCGCTGGCCGATGTCGCGCAGAAGGCCGCAGCCCCGATCGGCGCCGCCTTTTCGCTGATCTGCCTGCTGACCGGCGCGTTCTGGGGCAAGCCGATGTGGGGGACCTACTGGGTCTGGGACGCGAGGCTGACGTCGGTGCTGGTTCTCCTGCTGATCTATCTCGGGATCATCGCGCTGTGGCGCGCGCTCGACGATTCCGGGCGCGCCGGCCGGGCGGTCGCGATCCTGACGCTGGTCGGCTTCGTCAACGTGCCGATCATCAAGTTCTCGGTCGACTGGTGGAACACGCTGCACCAGCCGGCCTCGGTCTTCCGCGCCGACGGGCCGACGATCCATCCCGCCATGCTCTGGCCGCTGCTGATCCTGGCGCTCGGCTTCACGCTTCTGGCGCTGGCGCTGCATCTGGCGGCGATGCGGGCGGAGATCATGCGCCGGCGCGTGCGCACGCTGACGATCCTCGAGGCCGAGCGGCACGACCGGCTCGCCATGCAGGGCTTGCCGGCATGAGCGGCCTGGGGCCTCACGCAGCCTTCATCCTGGCCTCCTATGGCGCGGCGGCGCTTGTGCTCGGCTCGCTGATCGTCGCGATCCTGCGCGATCATCGCGCGCAGGCGCGGGCGCTGGCTGCGCTGGAGCAGCGCGGGGCCGGGCGGCGCGATCGGTCGGGCGCATGAGCGAGACCGAGTCCGCCGCGCCGCGCCGGCGCTCGCCGCTGATCTTCCTCGCGCCGCTGCTGGTTTTCGCGGCGCTGTCGCTGGTTTTCGCGGCCGGGCTGTTTTCCGGCAACGCCTCGAAAGTGCCTTCGGCGCTGATCGGCAAGCCCGCGCCGGCGATCACGCTGGCCGCCCTCGAAGGGCTGCGGAAGGATGGCCGGCCGGTCCCTGCCTTCGCCATGGCCGATCTCGCGAAGGGCCGCGCGACCATCGTCAACGTCTTCGCGAGCTGGTGCGCGCCCTGCCGGATAGAGCATCCCTTCCTCGTCGCGCTGTCGGAATCGGCGCCGGTGACGCAGGGCAGGGTCGCCGTCGTCGGGCTCAACTACAAGGACGAGGCCGAGAACGCCCGGCGCTTCCTCGGCGCGCTCGGCAATCCCTATTCGGCGGTCGGCGTCGACCGCTCGGGCCGCGCCGCGATCGAATGGGGCGTCTACGGCGTGCCCGAGACCTTTCTGATCGCGGGCGACGGCCGGATTCTGGAGAAGCATGTCGGGCCGCTCGACGCGCAGAGCGCCAGCCGGCTGCTGGCGCGGGCGGTGGCGGGGAAGTGAGCGCCCGCAGCCTCCAACGATGACCTCTCCGTCATTGCGAGCGCAGCGAAGCAATCCAGAGCTCTCGCTCTACGCCGCCCGCCCCATCAGGCTCTCGAACATCCCGAGACCATCCGTTCCGCCGGTGAGCGAATCGATCAGATTCTCGGGGTGCGGCATCAGCCCCAGCACGTTGAGGCCCGGCGAATAGATGCCGGCGATGTTGTTGAGCGAGCCGTTGGGGTTGGCGGCGGCGGTGACCTGGCCGTCCGCTTCGCAATAGCGGAACGCGACGAGCCCCTCGCCCTCGAGCCGCGCCAGCGTTTCGACATCGGCGACGTAGTTGCCCTCGCCATGGGCGATGCAGACGTCGAGGACCTGCCCCTTCGCATAGGCGCGGGCATAGGGCGTGTCGGCCCGCTCGACCGTGAGATGCTGGCGCCGGCAGACGAATTTCAGCCCGGCGTTGCGCATCAGGATGCCGGGCAGCAGGCCGGCCTCGCAGGCGATCTGGAAGCCGTTGCAGATGCCGAGCACCAGCCCGCCGCGCGCCGCATGAGCCCGCGTCGCGTCCATGATGTTGGCGCGGCCGGCGATCGCGCCGGTGCGCAGATAGTCGCCATAGGAGAAGCCGCCCGGCAGCACGACGAGGTGGGTCCCCGCCGGCAGAGCCGTATCCGCGTGCCAGACGGAGACGACCGTCGCGCCGGCCTGGCGCAGGGCGCGGGCGACGTCGCCCTCGCGATTCGAGCCGGGGAAGGTGACGACGGCGGCCTTCAACATGATCGGATTCCGGAGACGCGCTGCATCAGCAGGTGATGGACTGGGACTGCTTGCGGATCTTCCCCGTCGCCTCACGCACGGACTGCGTGATGCTATCGACTTCGCCGGGCGTGCCGCCGACCATGGAACACGACGATTCCTGCGAGGGGCGAAAGCTGCCGTGATAGGCGCGGGCTCCCTCGACGAACTGGCCCGACCAGTCGACTTCGCCGCTCACGTCCGAAACCGTGCATTTCGGGAAAGCGTTGGCCAGAAGCTGCTCCACCGAATCCTGCTTTGCCTTCTTCGGCGCGACGGCCGTGACGGTCACGGCATAGCGCGTGCGCTCCACCATGCGGAACCTGTCTCCGGGCGTGGTCGTCCGGCAGCCCTGAAAGACGTCGTCGATGGTCGCCTCGATCCGCATGGACGCGCCGCGCCGCGTCACCTTGATGCAATTGCGCGCATCGCTCAGCGATGTGGACGTGTCGTCATAGCAGATCGTTTCGCCCAGTCGGCCGACCCCGCCGCCATCGGCATAAAGGCCGAACAGGTAAACCCGGTCGCCGGTGAGATAGACCGAGATCGACCTGGAGTATCCGACACGCTGGCCACGATCCACGGCGGTGGTTTCACCTTTGAGGAACACGGTGACGCGCGCACGCTGCAGCGCGGACCAGTCGGCATGCGCCGGCATGCCCGTCGTCAGAAGCGTCATTGCCAGCAGGACATACCGCATCCGTCCGCCCACCCCTCGCATCGCGCGCCCGGCCGGAGCGGCATTCGCCTCACGCCCCGATCTCGACACGGTAATTCTCGATCACGGTGTTGGCGAGCAGCTTCTCGCAGGCCGCCTTCAGCGACGCCTCGGCCGCGCTCCTGTCCGAGCCGCCGATCTCGATGTCGAAGACCTTGCCCTGACGCACCGACTCGACGCCGGCGACGCCGAGCGATTTCAGCGCGCTCTCGATCGCCTTGCCCTGCGGATCGAGCACGCCGGTCTTGAGGGTGACGGTGACGCGGGCTTTCATGCGGCTCTCCGGGCTGACGGCGTGGCTTAGCGGCGAATCGGGGCCGGCTCAACCATTTGCTGCGACAGGCCCGGGATCGTCAGCGGCTGCGCCAGATCGCGCCGGCGTTGCGCCGCGCCGCGCCGGCGTCGGGGCTGACCGCGAGGGCGACGACGAGCCTGCCGGCCTCGCGCCCGGAGAGAATGACGGCCGCCGCGCGCTTGCCTTCGCCGCCGAGAGCCGCGATCTCGACGAGGAGGCCCGATGCGCCTTCATCCGCGGCGAAGCGCGAGACGGTGGTGGCGCTTTTCGCCGGCGCCGGGCGCGGCGGCGTTCCGGTCGCGGTCCTGCGGGGGGTTGAAGCGCGAGCCGTGAACTCGCGGGCGAGGCGGGCCGGATCGGCGGCCAGCGCGCGTTCGAGGTCGTCGGCAGGCCGGCCGGCGACCTCGATCAGGGTGGCGAAACCCTGGCTGGCGCAGGTCTCGCGTGGGCAGAACACCATGGTGCGCGGCGCGATGCCGTCATTGATCACCCAGTTGGCGATCGGCAACGGGCGCCAGCCCTGCGTCGCCGGCAGCTCCGCGACGCCTGCGCCGAACGCGCCGAATGGAACCAGCGCATCCGAACAGCCGGAGAGCAGAGCAAGCGCCGCCGCCGGCACAAGACAGCGGGAGCGCATGCGCTCCCGCTTCGGCGGCCGATGCGGCGGGGCGCTCACGACGCCTCCGCGAGCCTATTGGACGAGCCGCGGTCCGGCCGGGCCGGCCTTCTCGTTCTCGCCGAGAATGCCGAGCCGGCGGGCGACTTCGGTGTAGGCCTCGATCAAGCCGCCGAGATCGCGCCGGAAGCGGTCCTTGTCCATCTTGTCTTTCGACTTGATGTCCCAGAGCCGGCAGGAGTCGGGGCTGATCTCGTCGGCGACGACGATGCGCATCATCTCGCCTTCCCAGAGCCGGCCGCATTCGATCTTGAAATCGACCAGGCGGATGCCTGCTCCGAGGAACAGGCCGGAGAGGAAGTCGTTGACGCGGATCGCCAGCGCCATGATGTCGTCGATCTCCTGCGGCGTCGCCCAGCCGAAGGCCGTGATGTGCTCTTCCGAGACCATCGGGTCGTTGAGAGCGTCGTTCTTGTAGTAGAACTCGATGATCGAGCGCGGCAGTTGCGTGCCCTCCTCGAGCCCGAGCCGCGTCGCCAGCGAGCCGGCCGCGACGTTGCGGACGACGATCTCGAGCGGGATGATCTCGACCTCGCGAATCAGTTGCTCGCGCATGTTCAGCCGGCGGATGAAATGCGTCGGCACGCCGATATCGTTCAGGTTCGTGAAGATATGCTCGGAAATCCTGTTGTTCAGGACGCCCTTGCCGTCGATCACTTCATGCTTCTTGGCGTTGAAGGCGGTCGCATCGTCCTTGAAGTGCTGGATCAGCGTACCGGGCTCGGGTCCCTCATAGAGGACCTTCGCCTTGCCTTCGTAAATGCGACGGCGGCGATTCATCGGGATATACCGTGGCTTGAGGAAATCCAAAAGGGTCGGCCTTTCTCTGGACGCGGGTCGCCCCGCGGCGGGATCGTGGCCCCTGTACAGCCGTTTCGCACTGGCGCTGGCCGCCCGCGGATGCGGACGGACCTCGGCCGATGGCGGCGGCTGGCCCAAATGAGACGGCGATAGGACAACGCCGTCTCAGCCCGCTATATGGCCCTTCCGCACCGCAAACGCAACAAAGCGGCCCTGGCCCGCGCCGGGCCGGCGCCCCGGCGGTCGCTAGCCTGAAATCGCCGCTGGCAGTGGGCCCTCCGGCAGCCTATATGCCTGTGCGAGACGCCCGCGAAG
>JAKFWE010000300.1 GCA_021732895.1 Allobosea sp.
GATCGTGGTGTTGTAGTTCTCTAAGCCGGCGTCGGCGATGAGATGCACCACCGGCGTCACCCCGCCCTGCTTGTAGATCGCAAACGGCTCCGAGGAGAGGAAGCCCTGCTGCGAGATCGTCTTGTCGGCGAGGAAGGGCGCCATGTTGAAGGTGTAGGGCCTGATCTGCTCGTCGGTGTAGCCGAACTTCGCCTTCAGGAAGGGCCAGTAGCTGTTGCGGCCGGCCGCGCCGACGAGGATCGGCTTGCCCTTGAGCGCCGCCAGCGAGTCGTTGCCCACGCCGGGATGCGAGATGATGACCTGCGGATCCTTCTGGAAGATCGAGGCGATGCAGAGGAAGGGGATGTTCTCCTGCGCATAGCGGATCGCCTCGAACGAATTCGACATGATCATGTCGACCCGGCCGCCGAGGAGCAGCTGCGAGGGGTTCTGCTGCGGGCCGCCGGGGCGGATCTCCGCGTCGATGCCGTATTTCTTGTAAATGCCGTTGGCGGCGGCGAGGTAGAAGCCGCCATGCTCGGCCTGGGCGCGCCAGTTGGTCTGGTAGGAGACCTTGTCGAGCGTCTGGGCGCTGACGCGCGCGCCGGGAACGGGAACCAGAACCGAGGCGGCCGAACCGCCGAGCAGACCCAGCGCCGCGCGCCGGCTGATGCGATACTTCATCGTCATGACCTGACCTCCCCGATCGGCGTGCGAACCGCGCCATGGGGGCGCGGGCCAGCAATAGCTATGCCATGGCGCCGCACCGGCTGGAAATGCGTCATGGCGCGCGGGCGCACAAGCAATGTGCAAATGCCGTTTTCTGCGGCAGTCCGCGGCGGATGGTGGCGGTGCGACCCGCCGCGCACCATCTGCGAGGTCTCGCTCGAACCCTCCCCTCCCGGAAACCGCCATGAAATCCGACTGGACCGCCGCAGACATTCCGCCGCAGGCGGGCAAGCGCGCCGTCGTCACGGGGACGGGCGGGCTGGGCTACGAGACGGCGCTGGAACTCGCCCGTGCGGTGGCGGCCGTAGTGATCGCCGGCAGAAGCCGCGCCAAGGGCGAAGCCGCGCTCGCGCGGATCGCTGCGGCGAGCCCAAGCGCGGCGGTGAGCTTCGGAATGCTCGATCTGGCCGATCTCGCCTCGGTCGAGGCCTTCGCGGCCGGCTTCCGGGCGGAGCATTCGCGGCTCGACATCCTCGTCAACAACGCCTGGGTGATGGCGCTGCCGGCCCGCGCCATGACGGCCGACGGCTTCGAAAGGCAGCTCGGCGTGAATTTTCTCGGCCATTTCGCGCTGACCGCCCATCTGCTCCCTGCGTTGCGCGCGAGCGCCTCGCCACGCGTGGTCAGCCTCAGCAGCCTGGCGCATCGGCGCGGACGGATCGATTTCGACGACCTCCACGGCGAGCGCCGCTACGGCCCGTGGAAGGCCTACAGCCAGTCGAAACTCGCGATGCTGATCTTCGCGATCGAACTCCAGCGCAGGAGCGAGGCTGGCGGCTGGGGGCTGACGAGCATCGCCGCCCATCCGGGGTGGGCCGCGACGGAGCTGATCGCGAACGGCCCGGCTGGCGGCGGTGGGCTGTCCGCCGCGCTCGGGCATGCCGCGAGGCTGCTCGGCCCGCTCCTCAGCCAGTCGCCGGCGGCCGGCGCGCTGCCGACCCTGTTCGCCGCGACAGCGCCGGACGCCGAAGCCGGCGGCTATTATGGTCCGAACGGGTTCCGCGAGATCAGGGGCTCGCCGGCGCCGTCCCGGATGATCGACGAGGCCGGCGACCCGGCCGTCGCCGCACGGCTTTGGGACGAGGCGCTGCGGTTGACCGGCGCGAATTTCCCGGTGCGCCCACAGGCGTCGATCGGCGATGGTTGAAGGCTCACGCCAGCTGTAGTTCTCTCTCCGGGTCGCGGCAGCAGCGACCAGACTTCTCGGGCAGGGCAAACTTCCATGACAGCGCGGTTCTGGGGCGACCTGAAGACCACGGAGTTCGAGGGGCTCGACGCCGAGACGACGGTCGCGGTGCTGCCGCTGGCTGCGATCGAGCAGCACGGGCCGCATCTGCCGGTCTCGGTCGACGCCACGATCATGGACGCGATGCTCGGCCTCGCCATGCCGCTCGTCCCGGCCGGTCTCGACGTGCTGGTGCTGCCGACAATGGCGGTGTGCAAGTCGAACGAACACCTGCATTCGCCGGGCACGCTGACGCTGACATGGGAAACCGCGACGCGCGCCTGGATCGAGATCGGCGAGAGCGTGAAGCGGGCCGGCCTGCGCAAGCTGGTGATCGTGACCTCGCATGGCGGGAACATAGACCCGATGAAGGTGGTCGCGCGCGAACTGCGCGTCAGCCACGGCATGCTCGCCGTGACGACCGCTTGGCGCGCCTTCGGCCTGCCACCCGGCATTTTCGCCGATCTCGACGCCAATCACGGCATCCATGGCGGCGACATCGAGACCTCGATCATGCTGCATGTCCGGCCCGATCTCGTCGACATGAGCAAGGCCGGCGCCTTCAAGCCCTCGACCGTGACGATGGCCGAGGAGGGCTATGCCTGGCTCAGGCCGACCGGACTGCACGCCATGGCCTGGATGGCGAAGGACGTTCACGCGTCTGGCGCGGCGGGCGACGCGTCGCTGGCCACGGCGGAAAAGGGAAAGGCGACGGTCGAGCTCCAGGCGAAGGGCTTCGTCGAATTGCTGACCGATGTGGCGCGGTTTCCGCTGGAGCGGCTGCACGAGGCGGGGTGATCACTCCCCCGCCTTCATCGCCCGCGCGTAAATGTCCTTGTACTGCTCCCGCAGCAGGTTCTTCTGGACCTTGCCCATGGTGTTGCGCGGCAGATCGTCGACGATGAAGACCTGCTTGGGCAATTTGAACCTGGCCAGCCGCTGCTCCAGCGTGCTGGCGATCGAGGCGGCGGTGATCGTCGCGCCGGGCTTCACCACCACGACCGCCGTGACGCCCTCGCCGAAATCGGGATGCGGGCAGCCGATGACGGCGCTCTCGATCACGCCCGCCATCTCGTCGATCTCGGCCTCGACCTCCTTGGGATAGACGTTGTAGCCGCCGGTGATGATCAGGTCCTTGCCGCGCCCGACGATGTGGACGTAGCCGGCCGGGTCGATCCTGCCGAGGTCGCCGGTGATGAAGAAGCCGTCGGCGCGGAACTCGGCCGCCGTCTTCTCGGGATTGCGCCAGTAGCCCTTGAAGACGTTGGGGCCCTTGACCTCGATCATGCCGATCTCGCCGGCGCCCAGCGGCCTGCCGCTCTCCGGCTCGGTCACCCGGGCCGCAACGCCCGGCAGCGGGAAGCCGACCGTGCCGGCGACGCGCTCTCCGTCGTAGGGGTTCGAGGTGTTCATGTTGGTTTCGGTCATGCCGTAGCGCTCGAGAATGGCGTGGCCGGTGCGCTCGCGCCATTCGCGGTGGGTCTCGGCCAGCAGCGGCGCGGAGCCGGAGACGAACAGGCGCATATGCGCCGTCGATGCAGGCGTCAGCCGCTGGTCCTGGAGGAGCCGGACATAGAAGGTCGGCACGCCCATCATGCAGGTGGCCTGCGGCAGATGCGCGAAGACCTGATCGGGGTCGAATTTCGGCAGCAGGATCATCGACGCGCCGGCGAACAGGACGGTGTTGGTCGCGACGAAGAGTCCGTGCGTGTGGAAGATCGGCAGGGCGTGCAGCAGCACGTCGTCGCGCGTGAAGCGCCAGTAGTCGACGAGCGCCAGCGCGTTCGAGGCGAGGTTGTCGTGGCTGAGCATCGCGCCCTTGGAGCGGCCGGTGGTCCCCGACGTGTAGAGGATCGCAGCGAGGTCGTCGGGTCCGCGATCGACGTCGGCGAATGCGGTCGCGGCCGCCAGCCCCTTGTCGGCCAGCGTGCCGGCCGAGACCTCATGCGAGCGCCAGATTCCGAGCGTCTCCAGCCTGGCGCCGGCCTTCTCGGCATAGGGCTTCATCGCCTGGGCTTTCGCCGGATCGCAGACGAAGACGGCCGGCTCGGCGTCGCCGAGGAAGTATTCGATCTCGGCTGGAGTGTAAGCGGTGTTGAGCGGCAGGAAGATCGCGCCCGCCCGCACCGCTCCGAGGTAGAGCATCAGCGCCTCGATGCTTTTTTCGACCTGCACCGCGACGCGGTCGCCCGGCTCGACGCCGAGCGCGACCAGCGCATTGGCGAAGCGGGCGGAGACCGCGACCATGTCCGCGTAGGAATAGCGCCGGCCGTCATCCAGCAGCGCGAAGGGCGCATCGCCCGCCGGCATGCGCGCGGCGACGAGGTCGAACAGATGGTTGCCCATGATTTCGGGTCCTTCTTGGAGAGGCGAATGGCGAGTAGCGAATGGCGAGCGCTGACAGAAAAGACGTAGCGATGGCATGTCTACTCGCCATTCGCCATTCGCTATTCGCCCCTTTCAACCCGCCGGCCGCAACATCTTGCGCACACCCGACGAGGCCACGACCGTGTTGCGCGTGGCGAAGGCCTCGTGATTGGTCTCGATGTCTGCGAGTTCATAGCGGTAATTGACCATCACGCCATGGGATTCGCGCAGGCCCCGCGCGGACAGATTGCCGCCGACATTGATCCGCTCCAGCCGCGCGCCATTGCCGAGATGGAAGCGCGCCACCGGGTCGATGACGCGGCCGGAGGCGGTGCGGGCGCGCAGCAGATACTGCGCCGCCATCTCGCCGAGCAGCCTGTCGCGACGCGCGCGCGCCGCCTCGTCGAGCGCCTTGACCTCGCCCGCCGCGCGCGCAAGCTCAGCCCGTTCCTCGTTGCTCAGCCGCATGTCGCCCGGCTCCGCGACGACGCCTTCAAGCCAGCGCGCGAAGCCGGGGACCGGCGAGAGCGTGACGAAGACGTCGAGGCCGGGCAGCTCGCGCTTGAGGTCCTCGGCGACCTGCTTGATCAGGAAATTGCCGAAGGAGATGCCGCGCAGGCCCTCCTGGCAGTTCGAGATCGAGTAGAACACCGCCGTCCTGGCGTCCTGCGCCGGCAGCACCTCGCGCTCGCCGTCGAGCAACTGCCCGATGCTGCGCGGAACCGTGTCGGTCAGCGCGACCTCGACGAAGATCAGCGGTTCGTCGATCAACTGCGGATGGAAGAAGGCGAAGCAGCGCCGGTCCGCCGGCTCGAGCCGGCGGCGCAGGTCGTCCCAGCCCTGAATCTCGTGGACCGCCTCGTAGCGGATGATCTTCTCCAGCACGTTGGCGGGCGAGCGCCAGTCGATGCGGCGCAGGACGAGAAAGCCGCGGTTGAACCAGGAGCCGAAGAGATGGCGGAAATCGGCGTCGACCGCCGCCAGCTCGGGCTCGTCCTGCATCGCTTCGAACAGGGCCTCGCGCATCCGCACCAGCACATGCGTGCCGCCGGGCGCGAGGTTCAGGCGGCGCAGCAATTCCTGCCGGCGCGGCTCGGAGGCCAGGTGCAGCGCCGCGATCGCAGCCGCGCCCGGCGCCTCGCGATAGGCCTCGATCGCCTGCTCGAGCCGGTCCTGATCGGGGCCGAAACGCTCCAGCAGCAGGGCGTAGAAAGCGCGCCGCGATGGCCTGTCCAGCCGTTCCCAGGCGTCGAGCACGGCCTGCGCCAGCGCCATGCCGGAGGCTTCGCCCCGGCCCGACAGCAGGTCCTCGCAGAGCCGCTCGATCGGCCGGTTGCGTCCGGCGAGCCTCTCGAAGCCGATCAGCGCCCGGCCGCGATCGGCGACGCTCGTCAGAAGATCGCCGAGAAACGCCATGTCCATCAGGAGCCCCCTCGCATGCGCAGCATCCTACAGGATTTGGCGCCTGCGGAAACCGCCTGCGCTCAGCGCAGCAGACCCCAGGCCTTCACGAAGAAGTCCGGCGATCCGAAATTGCCGGACTTCAGGGCGATCGCCAGATCCGGCCCGCCGACGACGCGGGTCCATGGCACGCCGGGGTCGATTTCCGGGCCGATCTCGAGGGTTTCGACGCCGAGACCCTGCACCACCGCGCCGGAGGTCTCGCCGCCGGCCACGAGCAGCCTGCCGACGCCGCCGGCGACGATGCGCCGCGCGATCTCGGCGAAGGCGCGCTCGACGGTCGCGCCCGCCGCCTCGCGGCCGAGATCGTCCTGGATGCGCGAGACCTCGGCCGGATCGTCGCTGGAATAGAGCAGGAAAGGCGTCTCGGCCGGCTGCGCCAGCGCCCAATCGGCCAGCCCCGCAGCCGTCTCCCTCCCGGCGGCCAGCGCCAGCGGATCGAGCTTCAAGGCGGGGTAGCCGGCCGCGCGCGCCGCCTCGATCTGCCCGCGCGTCGCCGTCGAGCAGCTTCCTGACAGGATGCCGGCGCGGCCGGTGGGCGCCTGGAGGCGGGCCGCGACGGCGCGTTCGGGCAACAGTCCGCCGGCGCGGAAATTCGCCGGCAGCCCCATCGCGATTCCCGAGCCGCCAGTCAGCAGGACATGGCCGGCGACGGCCTCGCCCAGCACGAGCAGGTCTTCATTGGTCACGGCGTCGGTCACGGCGTAGCGCACCCGTTGCGCGGCCAGCGCCGCGAGTCGCGCCTGCACGGCCTGCGCGCCGGCCCGCACCGCAGCGTGATCGACATGCCCGACGGCGGCCGGCGTCTGCGCGGCCATCAGCCGCATCAGGTTCGAATCCCGCATCGGCGTCAGCGGGTGGTCCTTCATCGAGCTTTCGTGCAGCGGAACCGCGCCGACGAAGAGGCAGCCCTGATAGATCGAGCGGCCATTGGCCGGAAAGGCCGGGCAGATGATCGCGATCTCTGCGCCGAGCCGCGCCATCAGCGCGTCCGCGACCGGGCCGATATTGCCGGCGGACGTCGAATCGAAGGTCGAGCAGTATTTGAACAGGAACTGGCGCGCGCCGCCCGCCAGCAGCGCCTCGCAGGCCGCCAGCGAATCCGCGATCGCCTCCGCGACCGGGCTGGTGCGCGATTTCAGCGCCACCACCACGGCGTCCGCTCGCGGCAGACCGGCGCCGGGCCTTGGCGCGCCGATGACCTGGATGGTGTACATCCCGGCGCGGTTCAGCATCAGCGCGACATCGGTCGCGCCGGTCATGTCGTCGGCGATCACGCCCAGCAGCATCTCTCGCGGTCTCCGGTCTGGCGCACCATGCCGGCGCGACGCCGGATCGTCGTTCTAGCAGAGAACGCGAACCGGCGCAGAGCGCCGCGCGGCGGAGAAGGCTGGCCGCCGGCTTGCATGCAGGCGCCCACCGCAACAGCATGCATCACGTCCAGGCGAATGGACTGCGAAGGCAATCGACGCGACGCGCGATCTGGACCACATTGGTGCCGAACGGGACGAAATAGGCAGGACATGGCGACGGGTACGGCCGGTTGTAGCATCGAGACTGACGGCGCGGAAGAGCCCGTGCTCGCCGTGCGCGACCTTTCTATCCGCTTCGACGGGCTGCCGGACGGTCTTTCGC
>JAKFWE010000301.1 GCA_021732895.1 Allobosea sp.
GCCCCTTGGCATAGGCGATCTGCGCGTCGGCGACGATCTGGACGGACGGATCGTCGGCGACCAGCGCGAAGAACGAGTTGATCGGGGAGGCGGTCGCGCCGACCGGCTCGCGCATATAGACCAGCGTCGCCTCGTGCTCGGCCTTCACGCTCGCCAGCACGGCCGGCTCTGCGGCCGCCTTGGGCACGATCTTGCGATCGGGCGTGCGTTCGAAGATCGGCCGCGTCTCGACCCTGAAATCGGCGATGCGCCAGCGCTCGCCGCGCTTTTCGAGAGCAAGATCGATCAGGCCGAGATGCGAGCCCCAGAAGCCGGGCTGGCAGGCCGGCTTGCCGTGCAGCGCGCCCTTGACGTTGTCGACGCCGGCGAGCCCGTCGAAGGCCTTGGCCCCGGGGAAGACCAGATGCTGGTGCCCGGTCAGGATCACGTCGATCCCGTCGAGCTTCGCCAGATGCAGCGCCGCGTTCTCCTCGCCGCCGCGCCGCTCGCCGCCGGCGATGCCCGAATGGCAGAGAGCGACGACGATGTCCGGCCCGGCGGCCAGCAGGTCGGGCAGATGTCGGCTCGCCGCATCGACGATGTCGCCGGCGACGAGCCTGCCCTCCAGATTGGCCTTGTCCCATTGCATGATCTGCGGCGGTGCGAAGCCGATGACGCCGATCTTGACCAGATGCCGCGCGCCGGCCTCGTCCTCGAACTCCTGCTCGAACAGCCGCCACGGATCGACCAGCGGCTCGCCGCCGACGCGCGTGACATTGGCGCAGACCATCGGGAATTCGGCCTTGACCAGCCCGGTCTCCAGGAATTCGAGGCCGTAGTTGAACTCATGGTTGCCGAGCGCGCCGCAGAGATAGGGCAGGGCGTTCATCGCGGCGATGATCGGATGGGTCTCGCCGAGTTTCAGCCCCTTCTTGTAGGCGATGTAGTCGCCGAGCGCCGAGCCCTGCAGGAAATCGCCGTTGTCGAACAGCAGCGTGTTCTTCGCCTCCCCCTGCGCGGCCTTGATCAGCGTCGCCGTCTTGGCGAGGCCGACCGTGTCGTCGGGTGCGTCGCGAAAATAGTCGTAGGGCACGACGTTGACGTGAAGGTCGCTGGTCTCGAGCAGGCGCAGCCTGAGCCGCGCCGGACTCTGCGCCGAAAGCGGCGCGGGCAGGCCGGCGGCGACGGCGATCGCGGCGCCGGCTTTCAGCGTGTCGCGGCGGGTGAAATGCGGCTCGTCGGGCATCGGCGCGGTCCTCTTCGCGTTGTTCGCCCCTCCAGTTTAGCACCGCCGCGCCGGCCCGCGCGACGAAACTCGAGGATGCGGCGATCAGCCGGCCGCGTTGACGCCCTCCATGCGCACGCGCCCGTCCGCGCCCTCGGTCCACGCCCTGATCGCGCCGTCGGGCAGCCGCCGCGCCTTCACCTTGAAGGCCGGTCCCGCGATCAGCGGGGCGACGCCGCGATAGTCCAGCCGGATCGGCCCGCCGCCAGACAGCGTCGCGATGATGTTCACCAGCAGCGTCGCCTGGATCGGGCCGTGCACGACGAGCCCGTCATAGCCCTCTGCTTGCGTCACGTAAGGCAGGTCGTAATGGATGCGGTGACCGTTGAAGGTGATCGCGGAGTAGCGGAACAGGAAGACCGGGCTCGACCCGACGTCCCAAATCAGGTCGGCGTCCTCCGGCTCCGGCGCCGCTTTCGGCGCGGGCGGCAGCGTCGCGCCCGCCGCCTCGCGGTAGACGATGTTGTGGCGCTCGCGCAGGGCGACGCCGCGCGGCGACACGATCTCGTGATCGACGGCGACGAAGCAGAGCGCCCCGGTCCGGCCTTCCTTCATCGTCACGTCGCCGATGGTCGAGCGCCGGGTGACCGTGTCGCCGACGCGCAGCGGCGCCACGGTTTCGATCGTCCCGCCGGCCCACATCCGGCGCGGCAGCGGCACGGGCGGCAGGAACTCGCCCTTCGCGGCATGGCCATCCGCGCCGATCGCGGCCATCGGCGCGGTCGGCGGCGCGAGGCACCAGTGCAGCGCCAGCGGAGCCTCGCCGGGCGCCGCCGGCGCGAGATGTGGCGCGAACGTCGCCGCGAAGCTCGCCGTCAGGCGCGGCGTGACGATGTCGGAAGCCTCTTCCGTCTTCCCGATCCAGGAGCGGAGGTGGTCGATGTCCATCAGAGATATCCTTCGGTATGGCGCGCCATCATTCTCGGGCGACGCGGAGCGGAGACCCGAGAAACTCCTGCAAAAGATGCTCGGGACGAGCCCGAGCATGACGGTTCCCGCTCAATACGATCGCGGCATGCCCAGCACATGCTCCGCCAGGTAGGACAGGATCAAATTCGTCGAGATCGGCGCGACCTGGTAGAGCCGGGTCTCCCTGAACTTGCGCTCGATGTCGTATTCCTCGGCGAAGCCGAAGCCGCCATGGGTCTGCACGCAGGCGTTGGCCGCCTCGAACGAGGCGTCGGCGGCGAGCATCTTGGCCATGTTGGCCTCCGCGCCGCAGTTCTCCCCGGCCTCGTAGAGCCTGATTGCCTCGCGCACCATCAGTTCGGCCGCGCGCATGTTGGCGTAGGCCTTCGCGATCGGGAACTGCACGCCCTGGTTCTGCCCGATCGGCCGCCCGAAGACCTGGCGCTCCCTCGCATAAACCGAGGCCTTCTCGATGAACCACTTGGCGTCGCCGACGCATTCGGCCGCGATCAGGATGCGCTCGGCGTTCATGCCCGAGAGGATGTAGCGAAAGCCCTTGCCCTCCTCGCCGATCAGGTTCTCCGCCGGCACGCGCACGTTCTCGAAGAAGACCTCGGTGGTGGCGTGGTTCATCATGGTGCGGATCGGCCGGATCGTGAGTCCGTTCTTCAGCGCCTCGCGCATGTCGAGGATGAAGACCGAGAGTCCGTCGGTGCGCCTGGCGACCTCCTCGCGGGGCGTCGTGCGGGCGAGCAGCAGCATCAGGTCCGATTGCGCCGCCCGGCTGGTCCAGATCTTCTGGCCGTTGACGACGTAGTGGTCGCCGTCGCGCTTCGCGAAGGTGCGCAGTGCGGTGGTGTCGGTCCCGCTCGTCGGCTCGGTGACGCCGAAGGCCTGCAGGCGCAGTTCGCCCGAGGCGACGCCGGGCAGGTAGCGCTGCTTCTGTTGCGCCGAACCATGCCTGAGCACCGTGCCCATCACATACATCTGGGCGTGGCAGGCCGCGCCGTTGCAGCCGTTGCGCTGGATCTCCTCCATGATCACGGCGGCGGCCGACAAGGGCAGGCCGGCTCCGCCGTGTTCCTCTGGAATCAATGCGGCGAGGAAGCCGCTTTGCGTCAGTGCGGTCACGAACTCCGTCGGATACGCCATCTCGCGGTCGAGCTTGCGCCAGTATTCGCCGGGAAATCCTGAGCAGAGCTTCGCCACGGCGTCGCGGATGTCGTTATGGTCGGGGGCGTCTGTCATGGTTTTTCCAACTGCGGCATGGTCACCGTCATGGCGAGCAAAGCGAAGCAATGACGGGGCGGGGTGTCCCAGCAGCCCAGCCGGGAATGGGGAGGGTGCTCATTGCGTGGCCGCGGCGGCTTGCCCAAACTCCGCGCGCAACGCAGCGTCGTGTTGGCCAAGCGACGGCACGGGTCGCATGGTCACGCGCCGCCCGTCGACTATGGCGGGCGGCGCAAGCACCTCGACCGGACCGTTGACGGTCGGGACGGCCAGCGCCGTGGCGGCCGGATGCGCGATCAGGTCGCTGACGCTGGACACCGTGCCATAGGCGATGGCGTGCCTGTCGAGCGCAGCGGCGACGTCGGCGAAGGCGCGCGATGCGAGCAGCGCCTGCACCTGCCCATCGAGCAGCGCGCGCTGGCGGACCCGGAGCACGTTGGAAGTGAAGCGCGGGTCGGTCGCGAGCGCCTCGCTGCCGAGCACGTCGCGGGCGAGGATCAGCCATTCGCGTTCGCTCTGGATCGAGATCAGGATGTTGCCGTCGGCGAGCGCGAAGACGCCATAGGGCGCGATGGAAGGGTGCGCGAGGCCGAGCCTCGGCGGCTCGATGCCGCCATAGCGGCGCGTCAGATAGGGCACGTTCATCAGCTCGCCCAGCGTGTCGAACAGCGAGAGCTGGATCGCGGATCCCTGTCCGGTTCGCGCCCGCCGCAGCAGCGCCTCCAGGATCGCTGCATAGGCCGCCTGGCCGGTGGCGATGTCGGCGATCGAGACGCCGATCCGCGAGGGGCCGGAATCCTGCGTTCCGGTGATGCCCGAAAGCCCGGATTCCGCCTGCACCAGAAGGTCGTAAGCCTTGCGGGTGTAGTGTGGCGTGCCCGGCGCATAGCCCGAGACGTCGCAGGTGATCAGGCGCGGGAAGCGCTGCCGCAGCGCCTCGCTGCCGATGCCGAGCCGCGCCGTCGCGCCGGGCGCGAGATTCTGGATGAAGATGTCGGCCTGGCTGAGCATCGCCTCGACCATGGCGAAATCGCCGGGAGCCTTCAGGTCGATCCGGCAGGATTCCTTGCCCCGGTTGAGCCAGACGAAATAGGACGACTGGCCCCGGGCGTAGTCGTCGTAGCCCCGTGCGAAATCGCCCTCCGCCCGTTCGAGCTTGATCACCCGCGCGCCAGCGTCGGCGAGCTTGCAGGTCGCCACCGGAACGGCCACGGCCTGCTCCAGCGCGACCACCAGAATTCCCTCGAGCGCATCCGTCATCGGCGTCTGGCCTCCCGTCGCCGCGGGAGAGGGCCGGCCGCGGCGCGCCAAGTCAAATAGGCTTTTGCGATGGCGGCCATAGCCCATCCCGGGGGCGCGTTCCCATGCCGGCGGACGGAGCGCGCCGAGCGCTTGCGCGCATCCCGTCACCCTGCGCAAGCGTCGCGTCATCATGCGCGCGCGATGACCGCGGCGCGCGTCACATCGTGATGACGTGACGGATGGTGCGTCCTTCGGCGAGGGCGTCGAAGCCCTCGTTGATGCCATCGAGGCCGCTGCCGCTGGTCCAGAGCCTGTCCACCGGCAGCTTGCCGCGCTGGTAGAGGTCGATGAAGCGCGGGATGTCGCGCAGCGGGATGCAGGAGCCGACATAGGAGCCTTTCAGCGTGCGCTCCTCGCCGACGAGCCGGACCGGCGCCAGCGCCAGCGAATGGGCCGGATTGGCGAGGCCGGCCGTCGTCGTCGTGCCGCCGCGCCGCGTGATCTGGTAGGCGAGATCGAGCGCCTTGACCGAGCCGGCCATTTCCAGCCCGTGATCGACGCCCCCGCCCGTCGCCGCCCGGATCGCCTCGACCACGCCGGAGTCGCCGGCGTTGAACGTGTCCGTCGCGCCCAGGTCGCGCGCGGCGGCGAGCTTCTCCTCTGAGAGATCGATCGCGATCACGCGGGCCGCGCCGCAGGCGGCCGCGCCCATCAGCGCGCTCAGGCCGACGCCGCCGAGCCCGACGACCGCGACGCTCTCGCCGGCGCGGACCTTCGCGGTGTTGACCACGGCCCCCACGCCGGTCAGCACCGCGCAGCCGAACAGAGCGGCGATCTCGTGGGGAATGTCGGCCTCGATCCTGACCAGCGAGCGGCGCGAGAGCACGGCGTGGTCGGCGAAGGCCGAGACGCCGACATGGTGGTTCAGGGGCGCGCCATGCGCCGAGAGCCGGCGTCCGCCCCCCAGCAGTTCGCCTGCGCCGTTGGCGGCGTTGCCGGGTTCGCACAGGGCAGGGCGCCCCTCGCTGCACGGCGCGCAATGGCCGCAGGACGGCACGAACACCATGACGACGCGGTCGCCGCGCTTCAGGTCGCTGCCGCCGGGACCCGTCTCGACGACCTCGCCGGCCGCCTCGTGGCCGAGCACCATCGGCGTCGGGCGCGGCCGCGCGCCGTCGATCACCGAGAGATCGGAATGGCACAGGCCGGCGGCGCGCACCCTGACCAGCACCTCGCCGGGACCGGGAGGCGCGAGTTCGACCTCCTCGATCGAGAGCGGCCGGCTCAAGGCATAGGGGGCGGCGACGGGGCTGGCCTTCAGGACTGCGGCGCGGGTTTTCAAGGTTCGTTCCTCGATCGGTTGTTCGTGGTTTGCGCCGACAATAGTCGTCATTGCGAGCGTAGCGAAGCAATCCAGGAGGACGTGGAGCGCAACGATGCCTGGATTGCTCGCTACGCTCGCAATGATGGATGAAGCTCATGCCGGACCCCGGCCTGTGCATCGCCCTGTCAAAGCCGAAAGCCCGCTCAGCCGTACAGCGCCGGCGGCTCGCCGTCGCCGCCCAGCGTCGCCGTCCAGGTCTCGTCGGCGACGAGCCCGCGCAGGATCTCCCAGGAGAGCTGGCCGACCGCGCGCGCCGCCATCGGGATCGGCCGCTCGGTCGAATAGGCGAGGTAGACCTTGCGGTAGAGCGCCGGCTTCTCGATCCGCCAGGTCAGGAACAGGCCCGCCTTCTCCTCGGCGCTGACCGCCATGCGCGGCAGGATGCCGTAGCCCAGCCCGCGCGCCACCAGGCGCTTGATCTGGTTGTAGGATTCGATTTCGATCGCCGGCGCGATCGTCGTCTGCACGCCGGCGGCCTCGTCGATCTGGTCGCGCAGGCCGTGCCCCGCGCCGGGCAGGATGAGATCGAGGCTCGCGGCCTGGCCGAGGGTGATCCGCCCGCCCGGCGCCGTCGCCAGCGTCGTCAGCGAAGGCGCGCCGAACAGGCAGAGCTCCTCCGTCAGCACATGGTGGATGCCGAGACCCTTGGGATCGGAGGTCGAATAGATCACCGCGAGATCGACCTCGCCCCGGCGCAGCCAGTCGAGCACGAAGCCGCTCATCGCCTCGGCGATGCGGATGCGGATCGCGGGATAGCGCGCCCGCGCCGCCTCGATCAGCGCGACGCTGAACTGCTCGCTGACGGTGCCGGGCAGGCCGATGCGGACCTCGCCGCCGGGGGGCGCCATCTCGCCGCGCACGCTGTCGCGCAGTTCGGCGAACTCGGCCAGGAGCGAGCGCGCCCGTGCGAGCAGGCGTTCGCCTGCTTCCGTCGGCGTCACGCCGCGCGCGCCGCGATGCAGCAGCGGCACGCCGAGTTCGTCCTCCATATGTCGCAGATGCTGGCTCAGCGCCGGCTGGGCCACGCGCAGCTTCGTCGCGGCCTTCGAGAACGAGCCCTGCTCGACGATCGCGGTGAAGTAGCGGAGCTGGCGCAGATCCATCGCCATGTCGTGGTCCGGGTCGCATGTGTGGGGCCGACGATGTTGGTAGCCGGCCCGGGAGCGCTTGGCCAGCGCAGCGCGCCGGGCATGGCCTGCTGGCGCGGGTGACGAGGGCCGTTCAGCCCGAGGCCGAGGCGCCGCGCCCTGCTGTTCCAGCCAGCGCCGTTCGCTCGGCCATGAGCCTCGCCAGATGCGTGTCGCGGGCGCGCAAGAAGGCGGCGAGTTCGTCAGTGTAGCTGGCCGCGACACGCATCTGGC
>JAKFWE010000482.1 GCA_021732895.1 Allobosea sp.
CCCAGACCGCCTGCGCCAGACCGAGTTCCTCGCGCCAGTAGACGCCCGGCACCGCCTTGATGCCGCGGCCGAGCAGCACGCCGGTGCCGTAGCCGACGGTGGTCAGGTAGATCGCAGTGTTGGGCACGAAGACCTCGCGATAGACCTGCGAGGTCATGCCGCCCTTGCCGATGATGATGTTGCAGCCCGACAGCCTGAACCAGCCGTCGAGCCATTTGGCGAAGCGGAACGAGGCGGTCGCCGTCACCGCCCCGACATTGAAGCGCCCGTCCGGCTCGATCACGGCCGCCGGCGAGCAGTGGAAATTGGCCGAGCCCAGCGCCTCGCGCGGCGCCGGCATGCCGACGCCGTCCTCGATGGCGCGCTTGTAGACACCCTCGCGCGCCGTGAAGAGGCGGCCGGTCAGGTAGACCACGGTGCCGATCTCCAGCGCGCGCAGGTCCTCCGTGCTCGCCGGCAGGGTCAGTTCGACGGTTTTCAGGGCCATGTCGTCACTCCGCCGCCTGGAGCGCCTGCTCGCGCCATTCCACGCCGGAACGCCGCGAGTAATCGGTGAACCATTGCGGATCGGTGCGGAACTCGGCGCGTCCGTCGGCATGGACGCGCGCGGTGGCGCGGCGCGAGGACAGGCAGAACATGTGCACGCTCATCGGCATCCCGCCCGTGTGGCAATAGCCGACCTCGATGGCGCAATCGACCACCATGGACGAACCCATGAAGCCCATCGCGCCCATGCCGATGGAATTGCCCATCTCGCGCAGCTCCAGTTCGAGCGCGGCGATCTTCGGGTCGGGATTGCGGCTGCCGACGGTGCGCAGGCACGAGGCCTGCTTGCCCAGCACCATGCAGGCGTCCTTGGAGCCGCCGAGTCCGACGCCGACGATCGCCGGCTGGCAGGCGAGGCCGCGCTTGCCGAAGCCGATCAGCGTGTCGAGGAAGAAGCGCCTGATCCCGTCGATGCCGTCGCCGGGAAACAGCATCCGGTAGTCGGAGCCGAACAGCCCGCCCTTGTGGACGGTCGTCAGATCGACCCAGTCGGCCTCCGGGTGGAAGGCGTATTCGATCTCCGGCGCGTTGATGCCGACATTGTTGTCGTGGTCCGTGCGCCAGAGCGGGTGCACGCGGTTGGGCCGCAGCGGCACGCTCGTCGTGGCGCTCGCCGTGGCGCGCCGCAGCGCCGCCTCGACGCCGACCGGGCCATGCTCGACGCGCGCCTCGTTGCCGTATTTGACATACCAGCGCGGCACGCCGGTGTCGCCGCACATGGCGCGGCGGTCTTCCTTGGCGGCCTCGTAGTTCTCCAGCATGGCCTGGATCACGAAGGAGGAGAGGTCGCCCTTCTCGGTGTTCGCGCAGCGGCGCAGGCCCGACAGGTAATCGTCGGGAATCTCGATCGCCGCCTTCTCCATCAGGGTCTCGGCCGTGCGCTGGATCGCGCTGAGCGGAATCATCGCGTTTCTCCGGTCATTCGGCGGCGGCCTTTTCGATCAGCAGGCTCTCGCCGGGGCGGATATGGGTGAACTGCACCGGCTCGTCGGATATCGTCAGGGCGCCGCCGGTTTGGCGCGCCACCGTGAACGTCGAGGTTTCGAGGTCGCCGGGCTCGGGGAAATCCGAGCGGTAATGCGCGCCGCGCGAGTTCTCGCGCCGGCGCGCGGCGAGCGCGATGACGCGGCTGGTCTCGACCAGCGAGCGCAGGTTGAGCCAGTCGTGCCAGGTCAGGTTGAAGGCGCGCGACCCGTCGGCGACGCCGGTTTCGATAAGTTCCGACTCGATCTCGTCCAGACGCACCAGCCCGCTATCGAGCGAGGCGCCGTCGCGCACCACGCCGACATCGTCCCACATCGTGTCGAGCAGCTTCTCGCGCAGCGCGTTGAGGTCGCCCGGCCTGTGCGTGAAGGGATGCAGCGCGCGCGCGGCCTCTGCCGCCAGCATCGCCTCGTCGGGCGCGCGCGCCTGCGGATTGGCGGCGATCCAGCCAGGCATCGCATCGCCGGCGATGCCGCCGAACACGGTCGAATTGGCGACGCCGTTGCCGCCGAGCCGGTTGGCGCCGTGCATGCCGCTGGCGTCCTCGCCGGCGACGTAGAGGCCCGGCAGCTCGGTCGAGGCGTCGACCCGGCAGACCAGCCCGCCCATGAAGTAATGCGCCGTCGGCACCACCTCGACGAGCCCGCCGGCGAGGTCGAAGCCGCAGTCGCGGCAGCGATCGACCATGCCCTTGAACTGCTTGGCCACCTCCTTCGGCCCGAGATGGCTCATCTTGATGTAGACGCCGCCATTGGGCGAGGTCCGTCCGGCCCTCATCTCGGCGTAGATGGCGCGGCTGACGATGTCGCGGGTGGCGCGTTCCAGCTTGGGGTCGTAATCGGCCATGAAGCGGCGCTGCGCCCCGTCCAGCAGGTGTCCGCCCGAGCCGCGCAGGCCCTCCTCCAGCACCGTGCCGGTCATGCGCGTGCCGGGGCCGGCGAGGAGGCCGGTCGGGTGGAACTGCACCATCTCCATGTCGCGCAGCGGCAGGCCGGCGCGCAGCGCCATGGCGAGCCCGTCCATGCTCTTGTCGCCCGAGGGCGTGTGGTAGCGATACATGGTCGGCCCGCCGCCGGTGGCCAGCAGCACGGCCCTGGCCTCGACGAAGCGCAGCGCGCCGGTGCGCACATCGGCCATCAGCACGCCAGACAGCGCCGCGCCGTCCGCCGTCCTGATCAGCGCCAGCGCGCGGTGCTCCTCCAGCCGGGCGATGCCGGGCCGCGCCCAGACCTGCTCCATCAGCCGGTTGATGATCTCGATCCCGGTCAGGTCGCCCTTGTGCACGGTGCGGTCGAAGGTCTGCCCGGCGAAGGCCTTGCCATGCAGCGTTCCGTCGGGATTGCGGTCGAAAAAGCAGCCGATCTCGTTCTCGAGCTCGCGCACGCGCTCGATCGCGGTCGAGACCAGCGTCCAGGCCAGCTCCTGGTTGGGCAGCCATTTGCCGCCCTCGATCGTGTCCATGAAATGCCGCTCGACCGAGTCGCCCGGGTTGAGCGCGACATTGTAGCCGCCCTGCACCATGCGGGTGCAGCCGCTCTTGCCGAGCAGGCCCTTGGTCGCGATCGTGACCCTGAGCGCCGGGTCGGCGGCGTTGGCGTGGAGCGCGGCGAACAGCCCTGCGCCGCCCGAGCCGAGGATCAGGATGTCGGTCTTGAGGCGTTCGATCCCCTGATCGGCGCTGGACATGGCTTTCCTCACAACACCCGGATCAGAAAAAGAAAGGCGACGAGCCCGGCGAGCGCCGCCGCGCCGGCCGCGAGTTTCGACTGGCCCGAGCGCCACGAGAAGTTCTCGACGAGGAGCAGCCGCAGGCCGCCGAGCAGATGCACGACGAGCAGAAAGACGAGCCCGCTCTCGGCCAGCTTGACGACGCCCATGTCGCTCCAGCGCAGGAAGCCCTCCAGCGCCGCCTCGCCGCGCAGCGCCAGCCCGAGCGCCAGGAAATGCAGCGGCAGGAAGGCCGCGAGGCCGATCCCGGACAGCCGGTGCGCCATCGCGGCGAACCACAGGATCGAGGCGCGATGGGCGGACAGATAGGCGTTCATGGCAGCACCACGGCCGCGACCGCGCGCAGGCCGAGCAGCGCCAGCGCGAGCCCGAAGCCGACGGCGCAGAAGGCGAGCGTCCGCCCGCCCAGGCCGCCCCATTCGGCCAGGATGTTGCGCAGTCCGATGGCGGCATGGATCGCCGCCGCCGCGACGAAGGCGCCGTAGAACAGCGCCCAGGCGATGCTGCCGCGCGTCCGCGACAGGATGTCGGCCGCGGTCAGCCCCTGGCGGGTGGCGTAGAAGATCACCGCCAGATGGATCAGGATCAGCGGCGCGAGCAGCGCCGCCGTGCCGCGCTGCCAGAGGTAGAGGCGCAGGTTCATGCTTCGATTCTCATGCTTCGGCTCTCATGGCTCGATCTCGCCCTTGAGCCAAGCCTGCACCGTGGCGCGCTTCAGGCCCGCGATCGAGGCGGTCGGATTCAGCGTCGCCGGGCAATGCTGCTGGCAGGACTGGTGGGTGTGGCAGGCATGGCAGCCGCCGGCCGCCGAAACCGCCCGCAGCCGCTCCTTGCCGCCCGTGTCGCGCACGTCGTTGACCAGGGTCCAGGCGCGGTTCAGGGCGGCCGGGCCGAGATAATCCGCGTTCCAGGCGACGGTGTCGCAGGCGGCGTAGCAGACGCCGCAATTGATGCATTCGACTCCGGCGTCGGCCGCGACGCGCTCCGGCGAGGACGGCTTGATCGGCTCGATCGCGTCATGGCGCGTCTTCGAGGGCGAGAACACGCCCTTGGCCGCCTGCCATTTCTGGAAGAAGGGCGCCATGTCGGTCGCCAGATCCTTGATCACCGGCAGGTTCGCGAGCGGCCCGATCGTCAGCCTGCCGTTCTTCGCGACCTTCGAGACATGGGTCCGGCAGGTCCAGCGTGGCCGCCCGTTGACGGTCATGGCGCAGGAGCCGCACATGCCGACGCGACAGGAGAAGCGATAGGACAGGCCGGGGTCGATCTCGCGCTGGACGAAGGTGACGATGTCGAGCACGGTCTGGTTGGCGCGCTGGGGCACCCTGTAATCCGCATAGGCCCCGCCGGCGTCGCCGCGCCAGATCGAGACGGCGAGGTCGGGTCTTGCGGGTTCGCGATGCGCGGTGCCGGCCATCATCTCTCTCGCCATGACGCCTGCCGGGCAGGCCCTGAGTTGGCTTTGAAACTAGCAGAGCCCGGACTTTATCAAAATCGAATAAGTCTGAAATCTTGTTTTGGAAAAATTGAAGTCGCGGGGCTCGACTCGACGGACAGCCCCCATCGTGAGGTCCTGCCGAGAATGGCGAACGCGGGCCGGGGGTCGCGGCTCGCCCCAGCGGATCGTCATCCCGGGCGACCGAAGGGAGACCCGGGATCCATGCCGGAACGTCTTCAGGGAGCGCTCCGGCATGGATCCCGGGTCTACGCTGCGCTCCGCCCGGGATGACGGCGCTTGATAAGCAAGATATAAAGCATTGAAATCGTTGGATTCATGTCAGACCAGGTTCTGAGAGCTGAGGGAAGCCGAGTGCGGCGCGTGTTCGCCTCGGCGACGCTCCAGCGGGCGCTTTGGCCTCCGCCCCGCTCGCGGCCCTGAGCGTCTCCAGCATCGCCTCGATCAGCGAGGCCTTGGCGTTGCTCGGGGCGTGGACGAGTCCGATGACGCGCTGCGCCACCGGCGCCGGGAAGCGCGCCACCCTGACCGGCAGCGCGAAGGGCGATGGCCCCGCCCGCAACGGCACGATCGAGACGCCGAGCCCGTGATGCACCATGGTGGTGATCGCCTCCAGCGTGTCGAGCGTCATCGCCTCGTTCACCTGCAGGCGGCGCTTCTTCAGGAACTGGTCGATCGACTGGCCGACCCAGGCCTGCCTCGCATAGCGGATGAAGGGCAGGCTCTCGACCAGCGCCAGGGCCGGCCGGCGCGGCGCGTCGAGCGGGGCGATCAGCACCAGCGGCTCGCGCAGCAGCGGCGACCATTGCAGGCTCGCCCCGCCCTCCAGCAGATCGCTGACGATGGCGGCGTCGAGCGAGCCGCGATGGACGCGCTCCACCAGGTCGCGCGACAGGCCCATCGACAGGTCGACATGCATGTCCGGGTAATGCGCCCGCAGCAGCAGCAGCGCCTGCGGCATCAGGCCGGTGATGACGCTCGGCACGACGCCGACCCGCACATGCCCGGCGACGATCGCGCCCGCCCCGTGCTGGTAGAGCCGGTCATAGGCCTGCACCACCTCGGTCGCCTTGGCGACGAGCGCCCGGCCGGCCTCGTTGAGCAGGGGCGGGCGCTTGGTCCGGTCGAACAGCACGGTGCCGAAGCTTTCCTCGAGCGTCCGCATCTGCACGGTCACGGCCGATTGCGTGCGCCGCACGATCCTTGCGGCGGCCGCGAACGAGCCCTCTTCGGCGATGGCGAGAAAGGTTCTCAAATCCCGGATCGACACGGCCGCGCCTCGCGCTAATTTGACTAATTCACAAGATAAGAATGAGCAAATTTCACTTTTATTCAAGCGAGCGGCAAGGCTACCCTGTCCCCAATCAAAAACGACGATCCATACCGGGAGGATTTTACGATGCGTTCTGCACAGAGCCCGGGCGCGCCGGCGCGCGCCGTTCTGCTGGCGATGGCCTGCGGCGTCGCACTTTCGCTGTCGGCGGCCCCCGTGTCCGCCCAGAGCTATGCGACCAGGCCGATCACGATCATCGTCGCGTTTCCGGCGGGCGGGCCGACCGACATCGTGACGCGGCTCCTCGCCCCGGTGATGGGAGCCGAGCTCGGCCAGCAGGTCGTGGTCGAGAATGTCGGCGGCGCGGCCGGCACGGTCGGCGTCGCGAGAGCCGCGCGGGCGGCGGCGGACGGCCACACCCTGCTCCTGCACAACATCAGCCACGCCACGGCGCCGGCGCTCTACAAGAGCCTGTCCTATGATCCGATCGCCGATTTCGAGCCGATCGGCCTGCTCGCCGACGTGCCCCAGACGGTGGTCTCGAAATCGGGGCTGGCGCCGAAGAACACGGCCGACCTCGTCGCCTATCTCAAGGCCAACGCCGGCAAGGTCAACATGGCCAATGCCGGGCGCGGCTCGGGCTCGTGGCTCTGCGGCCTGCTCCTGACCAGCGCGATCGGCGCGCCGTTGACGCAGGTCGCCTATCGCGGCACCGGGCCGGCGCTGAACGATCTCGTCGGCGGACAGGTCGATGTGATGTGCGACCAGATCACCAACACGATCGGCCAGATCAGGGGCGGCAAGATCCAGCCCTATTGCGTGACCACCAAGTCGCGATCCGTCGCCTTGCCCGACGTGCCGGCCTGCGCCGAGGCGGGCCTGCCGGGTTTCGAGGCCAGCGTCTGGCACGGGCTCTATGCCCCCAAGGGCACGCCGCCTGCCGCGCTGGAGCAGATCAACAAGGCGCTGAAGACGGCGCTCGCGGACAAGACCGTGATCCAGCGCCTCGCCGATCTCGGAACCGCGCCGGCGCCTGACGCCGACGTCTCCCCGGCGGCGCTGCGCGCCCATCTCGCCGCACAGGTCGGCAAATGGGGCAAGACGCTGGACGAGGCGAAGATCGTCAAGGAGTGAGCCGGAGAGCCGCCCGAGCCGTTGGGCGCCGGAGAGCCTTGAGGTTGCCGCTCCGGATTGGAACCTGACGGGCCGCGCTCCCGTTTCCTGTCAGATCGGCGAGTTCCCTCGCCTCGACGATGGGAGACTGACAATGCAAGCCAAGGAATATATCGCGCTCGGTCTGATCGCCGTGATGATGCTGTCGCCGCTGGCGGCGGCGGTCCTGACCGCCGACAGCCCGACCCTTCAGAACAAGGCCAGGACCGACCTGATCGAGAC
>JAKFWE010000293.1 GCA_021732895.1 Allobosea sp.
GGGCCGATAAGCACGCAGACCTGGTTCGCCGCGACCGTCAGGTCGAGCGCATCGACGGCCGGCCGCGCCACGCCGGGGAAAAGCTTGGTGACGCCCTCGAGCTGGATGGTCATGCCGCCCCTTTCCGGAGTTGCCGCGTCAGCAGCCGTTCGATCCCGGCGAAGCCGAGTTCGACAATGAGCGCCAGCAGCGCCACCGCGACCGCCCCCGCGACCAGTTGCGGAAAGTTGAAATTGGCCATGCCGGCGGTGATCAGCTCGCCCAGCCCGCCGCCGCCAATGAAGGCGGCCAGCGTCGCCGCCGAGACGATCTGCACGGCCGCCGTGCGGATGCCGGCGAAGATCACCGGCAGGGCGAGGGGGATTTCGATGCGCGTCATCACCTGGCGATCCGAGAAGCCCTGCCCACGCGCCGCGTCGACGATGTCGGCGTCGACCTCGGTCAGGCCGGTATAGGTGTTCAGCAGCAGCGCCGGCAGTCCATAGAGCGTCAGCGCCACGGCCGAGGGCAGGAAGCCGGTGCCCAGCACCGGCAGCATGATGACGAGCAGCGCGAGCGACGGCACGGTGCGCAGGATGTTGACGATGGCGATGGCGGCGTTGGCGAGGCCGCGCCGGCGCGTCAGAACCAGCCCGAGCGGCAGCGCGATCGCCAGCACGGCCGCAAGCGCCACGCCCGAGAGCCAGAGATGGTTCTCGATCGCGGTCCAGAAGATGTCGGGATTCGCCGTGATCCAGCCCAGCATCAGGCGCTCTCCGCCTGGTTCGCCCGCAGGCGCAGCTCGACCCGCCGCAGCGCCTCGTCGCAGACGATCGCGAGCGCCGAGGTGACGACCGCGCCGACAACGACCTTCTCGCCGAAATCCTGGGTGATGCCCTGGAAGATGATGTCGCCGAGCCCGCCGGCGTTGATGAAGGCGGCGACGGTGGCGACGGAGACCTGCGTCACCACGGTGATGCGCACGCCGGCGATGATGACCGGCAGGGCCAGCGGCAGCTCGACCGCGAAAAGCCGGCGCCAGCGGCCGAAACCCATGCCGTCGGCGGCGTCGAGGATGTCGGGGGAGATCTCGCGCAGGCCCGTCGCGGTGTTGCGGATGATGATCAGCAGGGCGTAGGCGACCAGCGCCACGATGGCCGGCCAGAAGCCGAGGCCCAGATAGGGGATCAGAAGCGCGAAGATCGCCAGCGCCGGCACCGTGTAGAGCGCGCCTGAAACCAGCAGCACGGCGAGATAGACGCGCGGCTGGCGCGCCGACAGCACGCCGAGCGGCAGCCCGACCATGAGAGAGATCGCGAGGCCGACGCCGACGAGCTGGATATGCTCCCAGAGCGCGACCAGCAGCCGGTCCCAGTTCTCGATCGCCCAGCTCACGGAACCGCCCCGTCGCCGCGCGCCATCTCCGCCAGGATCAGTTCGCCGGCCTCGATCGCCAGCGCCAGCGCCTCGTACTCGCGCCCCATCGGCCGGTCGTCATCGAGCCGGGCGACGTGACGGCGCACGAACCCGTGGGCCGCCGCCGTTCCGCGTCCGAGCGTGATCGCCCCGCGCAGATCGACGGCTTCGGCCGCCACGACCAGTTCGATCGCGGCGAGCCGCGTCAGGCGTCTGGCGATGGCGTGCGTCTTCGCGACGACCGCCGGCGTCATCGGCGCATAATCCTCGATGCCGTCGGCGACCGGCAGCGTCATCGCCCCCAGCGGCAGCGCGAGATGACGGATCTCGGCCTCGAGCGCCGCTGCGGTCTTCTGCGAGGTGGCGAAGCCCGCATGCGTGCCGCCATGGCGGGTCAGGAAGCGTGGCAGGTCGCTGGACGCGGGCGACATCAGCTTCACGATGCGCGCTGCGGAGGTCGCCGCCAGATGCGACAGCGCGAGCCCGGCCGCCTCGAAGGTCAAGGCGAGCTCCGTCGTGTCGAAATTGACGCTGGAGAGCAGCATGCCGCGCTCGACCAGCACGGCGGGGCTGTCGGGGGCGCTGGCCAGTTCGTTGTCGACGGCGAGGCTCGCGGCCGCGACCGCGTTGATCGCATGTCCGGCCACGGGGGCGAGACAGCGAAACGAGATCGGGTCCTGCAGGCGCCGCGCGCGTCCGGGCTCGAACAGATCGCTGCCGGACATTAGGTTGCGCAAGAACCCGACCCCGACCTTGTGGCCGGGTATGGCGCGCAAGGCGACGAGGTCGTCGTCGAGCGGCGACAGATTGGCGCGAAAGCCCTCCAGCGACAGCGCGCCGGCCATCAGGCCGGCGTGATGCGCCCTGTGCATGGTCTCGACCGCCAGCGCGGCCAGCCCGACGCTCTGCGCATTGGCGTTGAGCAAAGCCAGCCCGTCCTTGGGGCCAAGGGCGGGCAGTGCGATCCCCGCCGCCGCCAAGGCCTCGCCGCCTTGCATGACCGCACCCCTGAACTCCGCCTCGCCCTCGTTCACGAGCGGCAGGAAGGCCTGCGCGAGCGGGCTGAGATCGGCCTCGCCGAGCGAGCCGATGCGCCGGACCACCGGATGGACGCCGGCGTTGAGCATGGCGACGATCGCCCCGGCCAGTTCGGGCGAAAGGCCGGACGCGCCATGGCAGATCGCGACGAGCCGCGCCGCCAGCATGGCGCGCACCTCGGCGGTCGAAAGCGGCTCGCCGACGCCGACGGCCCGCGCCCGGATCGCGCGCGCCTGAAAAGCCGGGATGGCGTCGGCGTCGAGCCGCGTATCGACGGCCGCACCCAGTCCCGTGGTCAGACCATAGACGCTCTCGCCGCGCGCCAGCGCGCGCAGCACGACCGCCCGCGCGGCCGCCAGACGCGGGCCGACCGATTCATGCAGACGAACCGGCGCGAAATCGAGAGCGATGGCGGCGATCGCCGCGCTGCCTATCGCTCCGCCGCCGAGAATGACCGGAGGATGGCGTCGCGCACCCTCGACAGTCTCCGCCGCGCTCAGTTCACCAGCCCCTTGGCCTTCAGGAACGCCGCCGCCACGGTGCGGGGCTCCTTCTTCTCGACCTCGACCTGCCGGTTGAGCTCCTGCATCGTCGGGTTGTCGAGCGCCGCGCCGACCTTTTCCAGAATGCCGACGATCCTGGCGTTGGCGGCGATCTCGGGGCGCACGACCGGACACAGGAAGTAGGGCGGAAACAGCGACTTGTCGTCGTCGAGCGCGACGAATTTCTCGGCGGCGATCTGCCAGTCGGTCGAGAAGCCGTTGGCGACCTCGATCTGCTTCTGGTTGAGCGCCTCGTAGCGCAGGCGCAGCGCCGCGAACTGCTTGAACTCGGCGAACTCCGCGCCGTAGACCTCCTTCAGTCCCCGGATGCCGTCGCGCCTGTCGACGAACTCCGTGCCGGCCCCGAGCCTGAGCTTGGACGACGCCTTGCCGAGGTCGCTCAGCGTCTTGAGATTGAACTCCCTGGCGGTCTCGGGCCGCACCACGATCGCGTAACCGTTGTTGATGTTGGACGGCTTCAGCCAGGTCAGGTTGAACTCCTTCTCGTAGAAGGCCGCGACCATGCCGCGCACCTTCTCCGGGTCGGTCTCGGTGACGCCCTGCGCCTTCATCACCGCGTTCAGGCCGGTTCCGGTGTATTCCGGATAGATGTCGATCGCGCCGCTCTTGAGCGCCTCATGCGCCACGAGCGTGCCGCCGAGATTGATCTTGCGCTCGACCTTGAAGCCCGCGCCCTCCAGCGCCGCCGCGTAGAGCTCGGCGACGACGAACTGCTCGGTGAAGTTCTTCGAGCCGATCTTCACGGTCTGGGCGAGCGCGCCCGGGATGCCGACGGCCGCCATCAGGGCCGCGGCGAAAAACGTTCTGGCGAGGCGCATGGATCTGACTCCTGTCAAGGTGGTGCCTGTTGCGTGTGATCTGCGAGCGTCGGCGTCAGGCTAGCTGCTGGGGGGAGCGATGCAAGCGACGCCGGATTTCAATCCGCCCGACAGGCGATTTTCGTGCCGCCCGCCGGTCGTCCTCACGGCGCCGGTCATGCCGGATCGCGCTCCCCGGCGCGCACCGCAACCGGAAGCCGGTTCTCGAAGGGCGAGAGCGGGCAGACCCAGGCCTCGGAATAGGCGCAGGACGGATAGTAGGAGAAGTTGAAGTCGAGGATCATCCGGCCGTCCGGGGTCGCGCCGAGATCGGCGCTCTTGATCGTGTCGAGCAGATAGCGCCCGCCCGAGAACGTCTCCTCGCCGTTGCTGGCGTCGCCGAAGGGCAGGAACGTGCCGCCGCCGTAGCTTTCGATCCAGTAGAGCGTCAGTTCCCCGCCGAGCGCCGGCTCGAGGCCCTGCGTCAGGGCGTAGGGCGCCAGCGTCATCAGCCCGTCCTTGCCGGCCTCGAGCCGGATCGTCTCGCGCCCGGTCGCCGGCGCGAGCCCGACCTCGAAGCGCAGGGCCGGATCATAGGCGTAACAGGCGATGCCGCCGAATTGCGCCCGCCGCGCCGCCGAAAGCGGCGACTGGGCGTGCTCGCGAAACAGCCGGTCGCGCACGCCGCGCCATTGCGCGAAGCCCTGCTCCGCCGGCAGCGCCCGCACGGCGGCGTAGAGATCGGCGATCTGGCGCCGCCAGTCCAGCAGTGAGACGAAGCGGTCGCGGCGCGACAGATCGGGTGTCGTCGCGCTGCGCAGATGGCGTTGCGCGAGGGCGGGAGCGGCGGAGCGGTTCATGGCGGGCCTGACGCGACGGGATTTCGGGCGGAAGGGTCGATGCGGAAACGCCGGCCGGCGGCCGCCGTTCCATCCGGGGAGGCGCGCCATCCTGCGCGCGCTCCGCGTCGCGCCGTGTCAGGGACAAGACGTCTCACTGCGAAGGCCGGAGCGGGTCCGGCGCCCGAACGCCGTCTCCGGCCGGCGGCGCGGCGAGATCCGCCGAAAGCCCTCGCGGCAGACGCAGCAGCCCGAGCGCGGCGTCGCGGCAGGGCGCGCCCGACCCTGCGGCGACCCGGGTTATCATCAGCCGTCCGGCGGGCACCGAGCGGCGCTCCGGCGGCGCGATCGATGCGGAACCCGACGCCGCGGCGACCGGGGCGACCTGCAGCCACATGTCGAAGCTGACATTGGCCAGGGCGACGCGTTTCGCAAGGTCGGCGGCGAGACGCCCGGCGGCTTGCGCGGCCGGGCCGCCGGCGCCCGGGCCGGTCGCGACCGCGTCCGGCTCCAGCAACCATGCGACGCGGCGGGATTTATGATCGGCGTTGGTCGCGATCAGCGGATCGGCGCCGAAATAGCGGGTGGTCGCGTAGCTCGCCGGTAACGGCGCGGGGAGGCGCGGCGCCCCGCCCGAAGCGGTGGATTCGCCGGAGTGCGCGCTGACGACGAAGGCCTCGTCCTCTGGCAGCGTGACCTGGAAGGCGAGCGCGCCGGCGGCTTGCGAATGTCCGCTTGCCGAGCCACCCGCCACCGCGACCGAGAGGCGCCCGACGACCGCGAAGCTCTGGCCGCTGAACAGCGAAGCCTTCGAGACGCGCCGCGCCGCGTCGTTGCCGACGAAACTGCCCTCGAAGCAGACGCCGCCCTCGCGAGCGGCCTCTGCGGCTGCCGGCGCAGCGACCACGCCAGAAAGCAGAATGGTCAGAAGCGCCGCCAGGGAGCGCCGAAGCGGCCGTCGAAACCCTGCGTGCAAGCGTCGATCCCCGAAGCCGGAAGCGGCGCGATCATGCTGGGTCATGCGCGAAGCCAGCGACAAGCCGCGACTGCGTGATCGCGGTCACGAGGTCGTGATGGGCAGGGTCAGGCAAATTGCGTTTTCAGCGCCTCGAACCGGGCGAGCTGGCCCGCGAGCAATTCGCGCCCGGCGTCGCGCCGCACGAAAACCTTGAACATCGCCTCGCCCGCCCCGTTGAAGAACTGGACCGAGCAGGAGCGCCGACCGTGGAACGCCCGATCGACCAGATAGATCGCCCGGCAGTTGCCGGCCCGGATATGGCCGCCGATCGGGCTGTCGCCGTGGATGTTGTAGTAGCCGTGGCCGAAGGACCCGACCGGCAGCGCGCCCTCGCATTCGAGCACGATGTCGGGCGTGTTGACGATGAACAGCACGTCGCCCCAGGTGGCGAGCTCCCGCCAGAGCGGCTCGAATCGTTCGGCCGCGATCGCGACGCGTTGGCCTGCCGGGATCTGCTCCAGCACGGAAAGCGTCGGCACGCCGACCTCGCGGGCGACGGCCTCGATGACGCCGTCGGGCTTGTCGGCCAGCATCCGCCGGACCCGCGCCATCGCGTCGGAGGGCGGCGGGTCCTGGACCGCCGTTATGGTCGCCTGGGAGATCGACATGCCGGCCCCCTTCACTCGGCCGCCTGCGCCGGGCGTCGCGGGTTTTCCTCGCTCAGCACCGTCTCGAAGCCCTCGAACTCGGGGTGGCCGAGATAGACCGGCCTGTCGCGCGGCTGGCCGGCGTTGCGGTGCGATTCGCGGAACTGCTCCGACCTGGTCCAGGCGGTGAAGGCCTCCTTGGACGCCCAGGTGGTGTGCGAGGAATACAGCGTGTGGTCGTCCCTCTCCGGTCCCTTGAGCAGATGGAAGGCGATGAAGCCCGGCATCTCGTCGAGGCGCGTCTTGCGCGACGACCAGATGGTCTCGAAGGCGGGCTCCTCGCCCTTGACGACCTTGAAGCGATTCATGGCGATGAACATCGGGCTTGTCCTTGCTTGGCTGGCGCTTGGGTTGGCTGGAGTGGATGCGCGTTAAGGGCGTTCGAGCGGCGTTCCGAACTGGATCAGATTGCCGTCGGGATCGACCAGGGCGGCCTGCTTCATGCCCCATGGCTTGGCCGTGGCGGGCAGGAAGCGCGGCGTGCCGCGCGGATCGGCGGGAACATGGGCGGGAAACCCGGCGGTCAGCGCATCGACGTCGCGACAGCGGATGAAGGCGCCCGACGCATTGGTCAGCGGATCGGTCTCCGGATTGCGATGGAAATGCAGCTCGATCCAGTCGCGCCGCAAGATGAGATAGTCGCAGACCGGCTCGCCATGGCGGCGCGCGACGGCGAAGCCCAGCCTGCCGTAGAAGGCGCAGGTGGCGTCGGCGTCGCGCATCGGCAGCACGGGCGCGACGGCGTCGGTCGGGAATGAGGGCGTGGCGTCATCGGGGCTCAATCATTGGCTCCCTGTGGTCCCGGCGGCGAGACGATGCCGCCTGCTCGCGGCGCAGGCAACCCGGCGCTCATGTGCCGAACCGCGTCGAGAAGCCGATCTTGCCGACGAAGCCCGGGCTGCGGTCGCCGTCACGGTAGCGCTGGTAGCGCACGTCCGCGACATTCTCTAGCGTGACTAAGGCGCGCGAATCGGCGCTGACCTTGTAGTCGGCGTAGAGATCGACGAGCGCATAGGCCTTGCTCGCGGTCGCCAGAGCCGCAGCCGGCAGCCTGGCTTGTTCGTCGAACAGGTGCAGCCGCCCG
>JAKFWE010000295.1 GCA_021732895.1 Allobosea sp.
GTTGCCGGCGATGATGGGCAAGGCGAAGGCCAGCAAGAGCGCGCGCTAACTCTTCGCCAAGAACCGCGGCGTCAACCTGCTGGCCGGCGCCCGCGTCGCCCTGTTCGGCGCGCGCGACGTCTGGTTCGTCGTCGGCGTGCCGGTCTTCCTCTACGCCTCCGGCTGGACCTTCATCATGGTCGGCTCGTTCCTGGCGCTCTGGACGATCGGATACGGGCTGGTGCAGGCGGCGGCGCCCGCCTTCGTCCGGCGCAGCACGGACGGGCTTTCGAGCGAAATCCCGGCGGCGCGGCTCTGGTCGCTGGGGCTGGCTCTCGTGCCGGTCGCCATCGCGGCCCTGCTCGCCAGCGGGACCGGCCTGCGCCCCGATCTCGTGCTCGTCGCGGGGCTGAGCCTGTTCGGCTTCGCCTTCGCGGTGAACTCCTCGCTGCACTCCTACCTGATCCTGGCTTATGCCGGCTCGGAGAAAGCGGCCGAGGATGTCGGCTTCTACTACGCCGCCAACGCGCTCGGTCGCTTCGGCGGCACATTGCTGTCGGGCCTGCTCTATCAATGGGGCGGGCTCACCGCCTGCCTGACGGGTTCCGCCCTCATGCTGGCGGCGTGCTTTGCGGTGACGCTCGCCTTGCCGACGGGCCGAGCGGCGCCGGCGACGCCATGACGCCTTACATTGCGCCCTGGCGCCGTCAGCCTGTCCTGCTTCGGAAGGGCTGACGCCTCGAATCTGTCCGGCAGGACGCGTCAGCCCCGCTCCCTGCGATCCGGCCAACGCCATCAAGGTCGAGCACGGCCAGTGGGCGCATCGCAACATGCCAGCCGCGTCGAACGGCGATCGTTTCGCGCGGGGTGGCGTGCCTGATTCTTTATTTCGCCTTTCTGGTCACGAAACGATCCGTTCGCCATGTTGCAGAACGGAATGATGGATGCGATAGAGCCGGCAGGGTGTTTCGCTTCGATCGTCGGGCGAGCAGGTTTCGCGTGGGTCGGGCCGCCAGCGCAGGACGATCGCGCCCATGCCACGCCCGCTTTCCGCATTTCGCCAGTTTCTCAGCAACGAGGCCGCGGGCGGCGTCATTCTGATGGGCGTGGCGTTCCTCGCCATCGTCATCGCGAACTCGCCGGTCTCCCCGCTCTATTTCGCGACGCTGAACCGCTACGTCTTCGGCCTCTCCGTCCTGCACTGGATCAACGACGCCCTGATGGCGGTGTTCTTTCTGCTCGTCGGGCTGGAGATCAAGCGCGAATTCCTCGACGGGCAGCTCTCGTCCTGGTCGCGGCGGGCGCTCCCGGGTTTCGCCGCGCTCGGCGGCATGCTTGCCCCCGCCCTGATCTATGTCGCCTTCAACGCCGGTTCGCCCGAGACGCTGCGCGGCTGGGCGATCCCGGCGGCGACCGACATCGCGTTCGCGCTCGGCGTGCTGTCGCTGCTGGGGCCGCGCGTGCCGATCTCGCTCAAGGTCTTCCTGACGGCGCTGGCGATCCTGGACGATCTCGGCGCGGTCGTCATCATCGCGATCTTCTATACGGCCGACCTCAACGTCTACGCCCTGCTGGGGGCGGCGTTCGTCTTCGGCGTCCTGCGCGCCTTCAACGCGCTCGGCTACCGGAAGCTGGCGCCCTATCTGCTGCTGGGCGTCGTGCTGTGGTTCCTCGTGCTCAAATCGGGCGTGCATGCCACGCTGGCCGGCGTCGCGCTGGCGCTGACGATCCCGATCAAGGCGTCGCCGGGCGCGCCGGACGATGCGCAGTCGCCCCTGCACAGGCTGGAGCAAGGGCTTCACCCTTGGGTCGCCTTCCTGATCATCCCGATCTTCGGCTTCGCCAATGCGGGCGTCTCATTCGCCGGCGTCGGCCCGTCGGCGCTGCTCGCGCCCGTGCCGCTCGGCATCACGCTCGGGCTCTTCATCGGCAAGCAGGTCGGCGTGTTCGGCTTCGCCTGGGCGGCGATCCGCTCGGGCCTCGCCGATCTTCCGGCGAACGCGACCTGGTTGCAGCTCTACGGCGTCTCGCTTCTGTGCGGCATCGGCTTCACCATGAGCCTGTTCATCGGGCTTCTGGCCTTCCCGACCTCGCCGGCATTGCAGGACGCGACCAAGATCGGCGTGCTGGCCGGCTCGCTGATCGCCGGGACGATCGGCTGGCTGACCCTGTGGTTCGCGCCGCCGGAGACGGAGCGGGGAACGCCCTCGTGATCGACTGGAACTCGCCCCTGTTCTGGGACCGGTTCTGGCAGATCGTCGCCGTTCTGATCTGCGTCGCGGCGCTGTGGACCGAGATCATGGGCTGGTCCGCCTATGTGCCGCGGCGGATGCGCGAGGCGGGCTGATCCCCGCCGTCCTGCGGAACGCCATCGAACCTTCCGGCTCCTGATCGGTTCATCTCTCGCTCGCCTGCGTCGGCGCAAGGAAAATTTCGATCGGAAGGGGACGACCATGTCGCGGACACGCACCGAAGATCAGCGCCTTCTGACACAGGACGAGTTGCTGCTCGTCGATCAGACACGCCACCCGGTCGTGAAGACCATCGCCGAGTCCGAACTGGCGTCGTTGGTCGCCGCGCTGCGGCAACGCCGGGACCGCGCGCGCGATGTCGCCAGTCGTCAGCGCCGCGAGATGCGCGGGAAAGCCGATCCGTCGGGACTGAGGGCCGCCGCCGACGACGCGGGCTCGCGCGGCAAGCTCGGTCTGCTCGCCGCCGCCCTGAAGCGGGCCAACAAGGAACATGCGCGGCGCAAGAGCGAGGCGGCGCGGACCGATCTCGCATCGAACGCCCGTCGAGCGCTGGCGTCCAAGAAGGCTGCCGACGCTCGCGCGCCGGAACGACCGTCGTCGCGCGCCGCGTCGGAGGGCATGAGGGCGATTCCGAACGAGGGCATGGCGGTATCGGGCGCACTCGAGCAGGAGGGCCAGCGCCCGGTTCTCGAACGGTCGCGCAAGGTGAGGTGACGGCCAGGTGGACATTGCCTGCGGCGCGGCGAACGCGGCGCAAAGGCGATCATCGTCGCGAGCCGTCAGACGACGCCTTCGGTCGGTATCGCCAGCACGCGGCCGCAATGCTTGCAATGCACCGCATCGATATCGTGGATCTGCAGCGCGCAGTCGGGACATTCGAAGCGGATCTTGCTGGGGCGGAAGACGGCCTGGAGCAGGCGCAGAAAGAGTCCGACGCCCACGACCATGATCACGACGGCCAGCAGGCGTCCGCCCGGACCCAGCAGCGTGATGTCGCCGAAGCCCGTGGTCGTCAGGGTCGTGATCGTGAAATAGAGCGCGTCGATATAGCTTTCGATCTGCGGGTTGATCGCGTGCTGAGAAACGTAGACCAGCGATGTCACGATCATGATGAAGATCGCGAGGTTGAGCGTCCTCTGGATCACGTCCTCGTAGCGCCTGAACCACTGCGAGCCGGCGCGCAGGTCGCGCAGGAGGTGGTATGACCGCAGGAGCCTCAATGCCCGCACGATCCTCAGGAACCCCAGGTTGTCGATCAGCGCCGGGAGGAAGAGCGAACAGATGACGACGACGTCGGTCAGGGTTGAAAGGCTCAGGATATGGCGTCGGCGGTTGGTCTCGGCATAAATCCGGGCCGCGAGCTCCAGCGTCAGGACGGCGCCGAGCCCGAAATCGAGCGGCACGATCCACCAACGACCGGGAACCGATGCCGAGACGATGAAGATGGCGATCGTGACGACGTCGAACCCGACCAGGCCGTAGCGAAAGCGGCGGGCGCGTTCGTCGTTGCCGAAATAGAGGCTGCGAAGCGCCGACCGAAGCCGTGAGGCCTTGCTCGACCCGCTCACGACCGTCGCTCCCCTGTCGGACGCTGCCGGGCCTCGCGCCGCCTGTCGATCCACGCCATGACGGGGCTGGCGCTCGCGCCGTGGAGTATGATCGAGACGAGGATGACGAAGGCGACGACGCTCCAGATCAGCCCCGTGTCGCCGAAGTCGCCATGGCCGGCGCCATGCGCGAGATAGTAGATCGAGCCGATGCCGCGAATGCCGTAGACGCTGATAACGGCCCTCTTGTCTCCCGGCAGACCGGCCCCGCCGAGCCCGATCCAGCCGCTCAGCGGCCTGACGACGAACAGCGCGAGCAGGCCGAAGGCGACGCCGTCCCAGCGCAGGGCGTGCAACAGCCCGCCCGCCCACAGCGCCCCGCCGAAGGCGACCAGCAGCGCCATCATCAAGAGCCGTTCGAGCTCCTCGGCGAAGTCATGCAGCCGCGTGTGGTAGCCATGATCGCGCTCCTGCATCCGCAGCACGACAGCGGCGACGAAAACCGACAGGAAGCCGTAGCCATGGGCGAGTTCGGCCAGCCCATAGGCGATGCAGGTGATGCCCAGCGCCACGAAGCCGTCGCCCGTGCGCGAGATGCTGGCGCTATTGGGCAGGTAAAAGACGAGGTAACCCAGCGCGTATCCGGTCGCGACGCCCACGAGAAGGCCGGTGGAGAGTTTCCAGACGACATCGACCGCGATCCAGTCGACGAACCAGGACGCGCCGCTCGCGGATGCGAGCGAAAGCGCTATCGCCGCATTCACGAAGGGAAAGGCGAGGGCGTCGTTCAGGCCCGCCTCCGAGGTCAGGGCGAAGCGCGTGTCGCCATCCTCGCCCGAATTGGGCGGGCCGACCTGGATGTCGGCGGCGAGCACGGGATCGGTCGGGGCGAGCACGGAGGCCAGCAGCAGGGCTGACGCCAGACCAAGCCCGAGCAACGCCTGCCCCAGCAGCGTCAGGCCAATGATGGTCAGCGGCATCGCGATTGCGAGCAGGCGCCAGGTCAGGATCCAGCGCCTCCAGCCGATCCGCCTGTCGAGCTTCAGTCCGGCTCCCATCAGCGAGATGATCACGACCATCTCCGAGAAACGCTCGACCACCGGCAGATGGTTCTGCGGATGGGGGAAGGTGCCCTGCACGCCGGGCAACGCGAACACGCCCGCGCCGATCGCCACGCAGACGATGGGGAGCGACAGCGGCGCGCGCGTCAGGACCATCGGCAACCACGCCGTCAGCAGGACGAGGCAGCCGAAGCCCAGAAGCAGAACGACATAGTCAGCCACGGCAGGCGGCTCCCCGGACTTTCTGGCGCGAAGCGACATGGGATGCCCACGGGCGATGGCGCTGCTCGGGAGCGTGCGCTTCCGGTCGAAGCCCGGATCGGCCCAGTCCCAGGGCCAGGCCGAGCTCATATCGCGTCATGATCAAAGCTATGGTCTGCTTTCTGGTGGTCCGCGGCCCGGCGACGATGATCCGCCCGATCCATGCGCCAGAGCCGCCACCGCAACCCCATCGCTGAACTGCCGAACCACGATGGTCACCTGGTCTGCGTTCGGGTCCGACCGCCAGGGATGAACCAGAATGCAGCCGAGCTGTTCCCGCTCCGCGGAAACGTGAAACGGTTCGATCGGCCTCGAGCGCGAGGTCCGCGAACTGCGGCAGGCGAGCGAGATCCTCCAGTGCGAGTCAAACCGCGGCCCGCCAAGATCGTCTACGCGATCGCCACGAACGACCAGTCGGTGTCGCTGGCCGCCATGTCGATGAAGGCCCGAACCTTCGGGGAGAGCAGCCGGGCGGTGGGATAGACGAGCTGTATCGGCGAAGGCGGACGCTCGTACTCAGGCAGCAGGATGCGAAGCGCCCCGGCCCTGATCGCCGCCGTGGCCTGATAGGCGAGGACCAACGTCAGCCCGCCGCCGTCGATGGCGTGCTGGACCGCGCTTTCGGCGCCGTTGGTGACGAAGCTCGGGGCGATGCCGACCCGTATCCGCGATCCCTGCTGTTCGAACACCCATTCCAGCACGGCATTGAAACCGGCGAAGTGGATACAGCGATGCGATGCGATGTCGGCCGGCGTCACGGGTGCGCCATGCCGGGCGAGATAGCCGGGCGAGGCGACGAGGACGCGGCGGGTTTCGCCGACGCGCCGCGATCTCTGGCTCGAGTCGCCGAGATGCCCGATGCGAACCGCGATGTCGACGCTCTCCTCGACGAGATTGATGACACGGTCCCCCAGCACCAGCTCTCCCTGCACCGCTGGATAGCGCGACAGATAGGCGGAGAAGAGCGGGCCGACATGGAAGCGCCCGAAGGCGACCGGGGCCGCCACCACCAGCCGACCGGAAGGGGCCGCGCGCGTCGCCTGCATCGAGGCGTCGGCTTCCTCCAGCTCGACCAGGATGCGGCGCGCCTGAAGCAGGTAGCGCTCGCCCTCGTCGGTCAGCGTGACGGAGCGGGTGGTGCGCTGCAGCAGGCGCACGTCGAGATGCGCTTCGAGCGCCGCGACCAGCCGCGTCACGGCGGATGGCGACAGGCCGAGGCGGCGGGCGGCGGGCGCGAAGCCATGCAGCTCCGCCACTTTCACGAAGGCCGACAGGGTGGCGAAACGATCCATCGCGATTACACCGTTTGACGCAATGATGAAGTGTCAAATGAAATTATTATCATCATCCGGAGACATTGTCATGGTCGTTGTCAGGCGGCGCCATCCCGGCAGGCCGCCGAGAGGGCTCTCAGGAGCACTGCCATGACGGATCATAGAGTATCCAGCGACGTCGCCTTCACGCCGGCCGTGAAGGCGATCCAGACGAGGAAAGGCTCGCGCGGCGGCTATCGCAAGATGGAGGAGCGCGGCGGCTGGCAGACCCGGGTGACGCCGGAGCTGGCGGCCTTCATCGGTGCGCGCGACAGTTTCTTCCTCGCGACCGCGAGCGCCGCCGGCCAGCCTTACATCCAGCATCGCGGCGGGGCGGCGGGGTTTCTGCGCGTCATCGACGACCGGACGCTCGGCTTCGCCGATTTTCGCGGCAACCGCCAGTATGTCAGCCTCGGCAACCTGTCTGAAAACCCCAAGGCCTATCTCTTCCTGATCGACTATGCGCGCCGCCAGCGCACCAAAATCTGGGGCACGGCGAAGGTCATCGACGACGATCCGGCGCTGCTGGAGAGCCTGCGCCCGAAGGGCTACGCCGGCACGCCGGAGCAGGCGATCCTGTTCCGGATCGAGGCATGGGACGCCAACTGTCCGCAGCATATTCCGCAGATGATCGCGGCCTCGCAGGTCGCCGACATCCTCGTCGAGCGCGACAGGCGGATCCTGACGCTGGAGGCGGAGCTGGCGCGTGCGAAGGCCGGCGGATCGTCAGGCTCAGTCCTCCCTGGTCAACGCCAGCGCCAGCCGGCGGATAAGGGGAGCCGCGAAGACGACAACCGGCAGCATGACGCACCAGGCCAGAAGCCATGACCCGAGCCAGCGCAGCGCCAGGCCCGGGCCGCCATCGCCCGGAAGCAGCGCGATGCCGGTCGCTACCGCCGAGGTCAGGCCCGATTGCAGGACTCCGAAAACATAGTGACTGTAGCGCCTTGGAATCCTGAGC
>JAKFWE010000143.1 GCA_021732895.1 Allobosea sp.
ATGTCGATGTCCAACCTGAAATACTACGCCATGGTCTAGAGCTGGTGACGCGGCCGGACCTGCGCGTGTTCCTGCCGCCGATTGGTTCGATCACGGCCTATGTCATCGGCGAGGTCGGCAAGCTGGCCGACCGCAAGAGCCGGATCGCCTGTCGCGTCCATGACGAGTGCAACGGCTCGGACGTCTTCGGCTCCGACATCTGCACCTGCCGGCCCTATCTCGTCCACGGCATCGAGGAGGCGGTCAAGGAGGCGCAAGGCGGCGGCGTCGGGCTGATCGTCTACAACCGGAAGGAGGGCCGCGCCCTCGGCGAGGTCACGAAATTCCTCGTCTACAACGCCCGCAAGCGCCAGGAGGGCGGCGACTCGGCGGCGACCTATTTCGAGCGCACCGAATGCGTCGCCGGCGTGCAGGACGCGCGCTTCCAGCAGCTCATGCCCGATGTGCTGCACTGGCTCGGCGTGACGCGGATCGACCGGCTCATGTCGATGTCCAACCTGAAATACGACGCCATGGTCGAGAGCGGCATCGAGATCGGCGAGCGGGTCGCGATCCCCGCCGAGCTGATCCCGCCGGACGCCTCGGTCGAGATGGAGGCCAAGAAGGCCGCCGGCTATTACGCGCCCGACGGCGCGCCCGGCGACAACGCGCTCAAAGCGACCGTCGGCCGTGATCTCGACAAGTTCTGAGTCCGGCGAGCCCATGCCAGAGCGCGACGCAGAGCCTTATCGACAGTTGCTCAAGCCAGCGGCGATCCGCGCCCGGGCGCGGGAGATGCTCGCGCTTGGCGTCGCCGGAAAGCTGCTGCATTTCACCGTCGACATGGCCGCGCTGCCCGCCTGCGCCGATTATGTTCTGGAGGCGACCAGAGGCAGTTATCCGACCCTCGACATCCCCTTTCATGCGCGCTGGCGGCATTTCAACGTCGCGGGGATCGACCGCTGGACGGCGCTCGATCTGGCCGCGAATTTTCCCGATTCCGCCGCGCGCGGCCGCGCCGCCTATGATCTCGCCGTCGTCAGCGTGCTGCTCGACGCCGGCGCCGGACCCGACTGGCGCTATCGCGACGCGCGCTCGGGGCGCCGGATAGGCCGCTCGGAGGGCCTCGCGCTGGCCTCGCTCGACATGTTCGCCGCCGGAATTTTCTCGAGCGACGCCGCCTCCGCCCTGCGCGCCGACGCAGCGGCGCTGAAGCGGCTCGACGCCGAGACGCTGGCGGCGGGCTTCCAGGCCGGGCGGGACAATCCGCTGCTTGCGCTGGAGGGCCGCGCCGCGCTGCTGAACCGGCTCGGCGAGGAACTGGAGCGGCAGGGCCTGAACCGGCCCGGCGACCTGTTCGACCGCTTCATCGGCGTGGCCAGCACCGGCACGATTCGCGCCGGACATATCCTGGCGGAGGTGCTCGGCGTCTTCGGCGGCATCTGGCCCTCGCGGCTGACGCTGGCCGGCGTGCCGCTCGGCGACACCTGGCGCCACCCGCTGATCGCGCCGGGAGAAGCCGCAGCCGGGCTCGTGCCCTTCCACAAGCTCTCGCAGTGGCTGTCCTATTCGCTGATCGAGCCGCTGCAATGGGCCGGGATCGAGGTGATCGACATCGACGATCTCACCGGCTTGCCGGAGTATCGCAACGGCGGACTGTTCATCGACGCCGGCGTGCTGGCGCTGAAGGACGAGGCGGATTTCGGCCGCGCCCATGAGGTCGGCTCGACACTGGTCGTCGAATGGCGCGCCCTGACCGTGGCGCTGCTCGACGACACGGGCGCGCTGATCCGCAATCGCCTGGGCAGGACGCGCGAGGAGCTGCCTCTGGCCAGGGTGTTGGAGGGCGGCACCTGGGCGGCCGGACGGCGGATCGCGGCCGAGCGACGCGCGGGCGGCGGGCCGCCCCTGACGATAATCAGCGACGGAACGGTTTTTTGAAGCGGTCGCGTTCAACAACGCGTTGTCGTCCCGGGCGAAGCGAGGCGCAGACCCGGGATCCATCCCTGAACCGTTCCGGAACGGGTCCCGGATCGGCGCGGCTTCGCCGCTTGTCCGGGACGACGGTTTCGGTTTGAGAGTTGATCGGATGGGAGAGCCGAATTCATGACCACCCAGCAGGACGGCGTCACCGTCGTCGATCACCCGCTCGTGCGGCACAAGCTGACGCTGATGCGCGAGAAGGACCGCTCGACCAAGAGTTTTCGCCAGCTCCTCAACGAGATCGGCATGCTGCTCTGCTACGAGGTGACGCGCGACCTGCCGATCGAGATGATCGAGATCGAGACGCCGCTCGAGAAGACGATGCAGCCGATCATCGCCGGCAAGAAGATGGTCTTCGCGCCGATCCTGCGCGCCGGCGTCGGCTTTCTCGACGGCATGCTCGAGCTCGTGCCGGCCGCCCGCGTGGCCCATATCGGGCTCTATCGCGATCCGCAGACGCTGCAGGCGGTGGAGTATTACTTCAAGGCGCCCTCCGACGTCGCCGACCGCATGATCGTGGTGATGGACCCGATGCTCGCGACGGCGAATTCGGCCGTCGCCGCCATCGACCGGCTGAAGGAGCGCGGCGCGAAGGACCTGCGCTTCGTCTGCCTGCTGGCGGCGCCCGAGGGCGTGGCGCGGCTGCGTGGCGCGCATCCCGACGTGCGGATCTGGACGGCGGCGATCGACGAGCGCCTCAACGACCACGGCTACATCGTGCCGGGACTGGGCGACGCCGGCGACCGGATGTTCGGCACGCGGTGAGACGATGGGAAAAGCCCGCCTCGCTTGCGAGACGGGCTTCCCATGCGGCGGTTCTTGCGGCCCTGAAGCCGCTCGGGTCACTCGATGATCTGGACGATGCGGCGGGTGCGCGGATCGACCAGCACGGTGCGGTCGTTCACGACCGTGTAGCGATACTCGGTCTCGCCGTATTCAGGCGGGACCTCGCGATAGACCACGCCTTCCGAGGGAAGCACCACGCCGACGGCCACCGGCTCGGCATACCGGTAGGACGGCACGCGCTGCTCGACGACGTAGCGCTGGAAGCGCGGCGTGTTGTCGCCGATGATCGCGCCGACGAACGCGCCGCCGACGCCGCCGACGACCGCGCCGACCGGTCCGCCGACGATCGCGCCGCCGACTGCGCCCGTGGTCGCCCCGCCGACCGCGCCGCCCTGGGCGCCCTGCGGGTTCTGGGCCAGAACGGCGGCCGGGACGACGGCCATGGCGGCGACGATTGCGAGAGTCTTGAACATGATGATCTCCTTCCGAGATGACTTCGGAGGGACAACCGGCTTGAAGGCCTTCAGTTCCGGCCGCTTCATCACGAGATGTGACCGTTCGAGACCGGCAGGGCGCCGCAGCGCCCCTGGCCGAACGAAAACGGCGGACCCGAAGGCCCGCCGTCGCGATGCGGAGCAGATCTCGCAGACCTTATTTCGGCGCGGCGGCGAGAATGGGCCCGAGCGTGTCGGCGTCGCGCTTGATCAGGGCGGCGAAACCGGCCGGGGTGCGATCCGTCGCCGAGGGAATGACGGTGCCGATATCGAGCAGGCGCTTCTGGGTGGCGGGGTCCTTCAGCGCCTTGTCGAGCGCGTCGACCAGCTTGGCGGTGACGTCGGCAGGCAGCCCCTTCGGAGCGACGATGCCGTTCCAGGCCTCGATCTGGAACTCGGGCAGCCCGGCCTCCTTGGTGGTCGGAACGTCGGGCAGGGCCGGCGAGCGCTCGGCGGAGGCGATCGCATAGGCCTTGATGGTGTTGGCCTGAACCTGCGGGAAGACGCTCGGGATCTGGTCGCACATGAAATCGACCTGCTTGGCGACGAGATCGTTGAGCGCCGGCGCCGAGCCGCGATAGGCCACCGCGTTCATCTTCTCGAGGCCGAGCTGCCCCTTCAGCAGGGTGCAGGTCGTCCAGGCGACCGAGCCGACGCCGGAATGGGCCTGGTTGACCTTGTCGACGTTGGCCTTGGCGTAGGCGACGAACTCCTTCAGGTCCTTGGGCGGGAAATCCGTGCGCGCCACGATCAGGATCGGCGTGCCGCCCGCCAGGCCGATATGCTGGACGCCGGCGATCGGGTCGTATTTCAGCCCGGGGTAGAGCGAGGGCGCGGCCGAGAGCGTGCCGAGATGCCCCATTGCGATGGTGTAGCCGTCGGGAGCCGAGGTCATGGCCCGGGCGATGCCGGTGGTGCCGCCGGCACCGGCGACGTTCTCGACGACGATCTGCTGGCCCAGCGTCTTGGACATGTGCTCGCCGACGATGCGGGCGATGATGTCGGTGGGGCCGCCGGCGGCGAAGGGCACGATCATGGTGACGGGCCGCGTCGGATAGGCCTGGGCCTGGGCCGCGCCCGAAAGCGCCAGCGTGATGGCGGCCGCGAGGCCGAGCGTCAGTTTCTTCATTGGGTGATCCTCCCTGAGATCGATCGAGGCGGAATTTAGGGGCCGCCGCCGGATGCGCCAACCCCGCGAGCGCGACGGGCGCGCTATTCGGTGAAAACCTCATCGCGCTTCTTGGCGATCGAAGGCAGCAGCGCGATCACGAGCACCGCGACAGCGACGATCAGCAGAACAAGCGAGATCGGCCGGGCCTCATAATCGATGAAGGTATAGAACGAACCGCGCGAGATGATCAAAGCCTGACGCAGCTTTTCTTCCATCAACCGGCCCAGCACGAAGCCGAGCAACATCGGCGCGGGCTCGAAACCGAGCTTGATCAGGATGTAGCCGAACAGGCCGAACAGCGCCGTGAAGGCGACGTCGACGGGCTGGTTGTTCACGGAATAGATGCCGATGCAGCAGAAGATCAGGATCGCCGGGAACATCAGCCGGTAGGGCACCTGGAGCAGCTTCACCCAGAGCCCGATCAGCGGCAGGTTGATGATCAGCAGCATCAGGTTGCCGAGCCACATCGAGGCGATCATGCCCCAGAACAGGTCCGGGTTGCGGGTCATCACCTGCGGGCCGGGAATGATGCCGTGGATCGTCATGGCGCCGACCATCAGCGCCATCACCGCATTGGGCGGAATGCCCAGCGTCAGCAGCGGAATGAACGCGGTCTGCGCGCCGGCGTTGTTGGCCGATTCCGGCCCCGCCACGCCCTCGATCGCGCCCTTGCCGAAGCGGGACGGGTCCTTGGCGAGCTTCTTCTCCACCGTATAGCTGGCGAAGGGGCCGAGCACCGCGCCGTTGCCGGGCAGGATGCCGAGCGTGCCGCCGATCACCGTGCCGCGCAGGACCGGCTTGATGCTCTGCTTGATGTCGGCCCAGTTCGGCAGGAGACGGCCGATCTTGGTGCGCACCACGTCGCGGGATTCGGGCGATTCGAGATTGCGCAAGACCTCGGCGAAGCCGAAAACGCCCATCGCCATGACGGCGAAATCGATGCCGTCGGCCAGCGGCGGGAAGCCGAAGGTCATGCGCTCCTGGCCGGTCTCGAGATCGGTGCCGACGGTGGAGAGCAGCAGGCCCAGCATGATCATGCAGAAGGCCTTGAGGATCGACCCGCGCGCCAGCACGACCGCGAAGCAAAGTCCCATGACCATCAGCGAGAAATACTCCGCCGGGCCGAAGAGAAGCGCGAGCTTGGTCAGGGGCGCGCCGAGCGCCGCGATGACGACGGTCGCGACGCAGCCGGCGAAGAAGGAGCCGAGCGCGGCCGTCCCGAGCGCGACGCCGGCGCGGCCCTGCTTGGCCATCTGGTGTCCGTCCAGCGTGGTGACGACGGCGGTCGCCTCGCCGGGGATGTTGACCAGGATCGCCGTGGTCGAGCCGCCATACTGCGCGCCGTAGTAGATGCCGGCCAGCATGATGAGGGCGCCGGTCGGGTCGAGCCCGAAGGTGATCGGCAGCAGGATCGCGATGGTGGCGATGGGGCCGACGCCGGGCAGGACGCCGATCAGCGTGCCGACGAGGCAGCCGACGAAGCACAGGGCGATGTTCTGGAAAGACAGCGCGACGCCGAAGCCGAGCGACAGGTTGGCGATCATTTCGCTCATGATGTCAGATTCCCAGCAGCCAGGGCGCCAGCGGGATCGGCAGTCCCAGCGCGTATTTGAACAGGAGCGCGCAGGCCGTGCTCATAACAAGTGCGAAGATCAGCAGTTCCTTCCAGCGCAGATCGTCGGCCGCCAGACCGGCGACGAGGATCACGAGCGGACCGGCGACGACCAGGCCGAGCTGCGGGATTGATACATTGACTGCGGGGATGAATGACCAGAACGAAAGAAAAGCCAGAACGCAAACGGATGCGAAGACCGCCAGTAGGCCAAACGACTTGCCGACCAGATCAAACAGCACGTTCTCGCGGGGCAAAAAGACGGAAACCAAAGCCGTCGTGATGGCGGCAATCAGGAACAAGGAAGCGATCTTGCCAATCCAGCCGCTTATCTCGAACCCGCGGATGGTCAGCCCGAAGGCGAGCGCGCCGCCGAGCACGAAGATGACCCCGCGCCAGGACCAGCCTTCCAGCCGCTGGCCGTCGTAATAGAGCGCGCTGAGGCTCAGCATCACCCCCAGGATCGCGCAGAAGGTCGCGAAGCTCTTGGGCAGCATGCCCGGGCCGATCTGCCTGAGGCTGCCGACCGGAAGGTCCGAGGCCAGCACGAAGGCGAAGACGCCGATCCCGGCCATGAAGAGCCCGGCGGCGAAATCCTGAGGCGAGCGGATCCGCAATCCCCGACCGCCCTGCGAACTGTTCACACTCATTGATGTCCTCCAAGCTGCACGACGGGGGCGCGCATGACGGGCTTCGGGCGGGGCGCGGATTTCGGCGCGGACGAAGGGCGGGCGAAGGGCGCCATCACGTCCTCGTCGACCAGCGAGACGCGCTCGCGCAGGATCGCAAGGAAATCGTCGCGCGCCGGCAGCTTCTGGTGCGGGCGCCAGGCGATGCCGACGAGCGCCCCCGCCGGCGGCGGATCGAGCAGCGCGCCGCGCAGCCGCCGCATGGTGACGCCCGGAAAACTCAGCCGCGACACCCAGTCCGGCGCCAGCGCCATGCCGAGCCCGGCCGCGACCGCCGACATCATGGCCGGCTTCTCGGTCGCCTCGATGGACACGTTGGGCACCGAGCCGACGCTCTCGAAATAGGCCATGACGAGATCGTAGGCGAAGGGGCGGCCGCGCTTGGAGGGCACCACGAAGGGTTCGCCGACCAGATCGAGCATGGTGACGCTCTCGCGCGCGGCGAGCGGATGGCCCTCCTTCAGGACCAGGATCGGCCGCTCGACGCGCAGCACCTCGAACGCGCAGTCGGTCGGCTTGCGCGGCGGCCGGATAAAGGCGAGGTCGAGCTTGCCGGCCTCCAGCATCTGGATCAGCGGCGCCGTCATCGCCTCGACGAATTTGATCTCCACGCCCGGATGGCGCTCCCGGAACGCGACGAGCGCCTCGGGAAC
>JAKFWE010000142.1 GCA_021732895.1 Allobosea sp.
CTATCGACCGGCCGGCGCTGGCGGCGACCCTGGCGGCGGCCGGCAGCCTCGACCTCGCCGCGGCGCGGCAGGCCGGCGCGGCCATCGTCAGGCGGACCGCCGCCACCCGCTTCGCGGCGCTCGGGCAGGATGCCGGCACGCTTTACGCGCGGACGGGTCAGCGCGGCCTGAGGCAGGTTCTGGCGGTGGCCGAAGACGCCGGCGACATCGCCAAGGCGGCGAGGCTTTCGGTCGCGAAGGGCTCGACCTTCCGGGCGACGGTGAAAATGCTGGGGCGAGGCGCGCTGGCGCTCGGCGCGCTGAGCCTGAGCGCGGTCGGCTGGATGCTGGCGCTGGTCGGCTATGCTTTGGCGCTGGCGATGCTGGCGCAGCGGCTGGGCTGGCGGCTGGGCCGATAGCTGATCCCGGCGCCCCGCCGGGCCTGAATTTTTTCAGAGGATGTGAACCCGACCCGCCCCCGGCGCGACCAACGGGGGTCAGCGCATGCTGATCCTCATTCGGGAGACGGGTCATGAACCGGGTTTTGCGCATCACGGGGCTGCTTCTGACCTCGATCACGATTTCGACCGTGGCGCTGGGCCAGCAAGGCGGCGGCGGGGGAGGCGGCAATGGCGGCGGCGGCGGCGGCAACAGCGGCGGAGGCGGCGATTCGTCCGTGATCGCGCTCAGGCTCCAGGACCATGAACGCGCCCGCCTGACGCGCCCGGTTCAGCAGCGCCGCGTCAGCCCCAACTGCGTGACCCATGCCTGCATCGATCAGCCCCCGAGCGGCCGCCGTGTGCAGCTTCTGCCGCGCTTCGAGTGCGGCGGCGGCGATCAGATCCTGCTGCGCGACCGCACCGGCCTCATCCTGCGCGACTATTGCGAGACGCTCTACTGAGCCCCGCGCCGGGAGCCCGGCGCGTCAGACCGCGACGCCGTGCAGATCATAGGCGTCGGCGCGCTCGACCTTGACGGTGACGATGTCGCCGGCCCGCAAAGGCCGCCGGCTCGCCACGAACACCGCCCCGTCTATCTCGGGCGCATCCCATTTGGAGCGCCCCTTGGCCACTGTCGGGCCGGCCTCGTCGATGATGACCTGGATCCGCTTGCCGACGCGCGCCCCGACGATGCGGGCGCTGATTTCGCCCTGCGCCCGCATGAAGCGATGCCAGCGCGCCTCCTTCTCCTCCTCCGGGACGAGGGGGAGGCCGAGATCATTAGCCGGCGCGCCCCTGACCGGCTCGTATTTGAAGCAGCCGACTCGCTCGAGCCGCGCCTCCTTCAACCAGTCCAGCAGGAACTGAAAATCCTCCTCGGTCTCGCCGGGAAAGCCGACGATGAAGGTCGAGCGGATGGCGAGCTCCGGGCAGATCGCGCGCCATTTCGCGATCCGCTCCAGCGTTCTGTCCTGATGAGCCGGACGCTTCATCGCCTTGAGAACATTGGGAGACGCGTGCTGGAACGGGATGTCGAGATAAGGCAGGATCAGACCGTCCCGCATCAGCGGAATGACCTCGTCCACATGCGGATAGGGGTAGACGTAATGCATCCGCACCCAGACGCCCAACTGGCCGAGTTCGCGCGCCAGTTCGAAGAAGCGCGTGCGGATCTCGCGATCCTGCCACAGCGAGGGCGCATATCTGACATCGAGCCCATAGGCGCTGGTGTCCTGCGAGATCACCAGCAGTTCCCTGACGCCGGCCTTGACCAGCTTCTCGGCCTCGCGCAGCACCTCGCCGATCGGCCGCGATACGAGGTCGCCGCGAAGTTTCGGGATGATGCAGAACGAGCAGCGGTTGTTGCAGCCCTCGGAAATCTTCAGATAGGCGTAGTGCCGCGGTGTCAGCCTGACGCCTTGCTCCGGCACCAGATCGAGGAACGGGTCGTGCTTCGGCGGCGCGGCCTGATGGACCGCTGCGACGACGCTCTCGTAGGCCTGCGGGCCGGTGATCGCGAGCAGGTTCGGAAACGCCTCGCGAATCTGCTCCGGCTCCGCGCCCATGCAGCCGGTGACGATGACCTTGCCGTTCTCCGCCATGGCCGAGCCGATCGCGGCGAGCGACTCCGCCTTGGCGCTGTCGAGGAAGCCGCAGGTGTTGACGATGACCAGATCGGCGCCCGCATGCGTCCGGCTCAGCTCATAGCCCTCCGAGCGCAGCGACGTGATGATCCGCTCGGAATCGACCAGCGCCTTGGGGCAGCCGAGGGAAACGAAGGAAATTTTCGGCGCGACGGCGTTCATCGGCGGCAGGCTCGGGGTCGGATCGGGGGAGGCGCGGCCAGGAACAAGGAGCTGCTGGCGGCGTCGGCGCCGCTTCCTTTGCTGGTTTTTGCCCGGCTTGGCAAATCCGCATCGCCGCCGCTCAAAAAAGATGAACGCCGGATGAACCGGATCGACGCCTGCCGCGACCAATGAATGTCCTCACAGGATGAGGACTTCACCAGATCAAGCGACAGGAGCTCATCATGAAACGCCTTTCTCTCTCGGCCTTGGCCTGCGCCTCCCTTCTCGCTCTCTCGGCGGTCTCCGCCCAGGCAGACGGCGGCGGCGGCGGTGGCGGCGGCGGCGACGATAGCTGGAACGCGCCCGTCGTGCTGAAGCCGATCCCCGGCTTCCCGTCGGCCAGCTCGACCCTGCCGGACGGCACGCGCATCCACTCGGGCGGAATCGGCGGCGGCCAGCGCGTGGTCACGACCCGAACCCCCGACGGCAAGAAGGTCAGCGGCAAGCGCGGCAACGTCGAGAAGAAGGACAAGGTCAACCGGACTGTCTACAATGCCCGCACCGGCATCACGAGCACCTTCACCCGCAATCCCGACGGCAGCGTCAGCGGCGTCCATGTCGACAGCCAGGGCAATCGCGCCACCTCGACCAGCTGGCCGAAATGAATGATCGCACGGAGCGGGCTCAGCCCGCTCCGGTCGCGACCGGCCGTTCCGGATCCTGCGTCCAGTCGGTCATCGACCCCTCGTAGAGCGCGACCTCGTCGCGGCCGAGGATTTCGGACATCACGAACCAGTTCAGCGCCGCCGTATGGCCGGTGTTGCAATAAGAGACGACCGGCCCTTTCGGCACATCGACGAACAGCGTCTGAAGGTCGCCGAGCGGCTTGAGGCGGCCTGCTTCCGCATCGAAGCCGTGCGTGTAGTCGTGCGACAGCGCGCCCGGGATGCGGCCTGCCCTGAGCGCCTCCGGCGCCTTCTCCTCACCGTTGAAATAGCTCGCGGAGCGGGCGTCAACCAGGCTCGCCAGTCTGCTCTTGGCGGCGATCATCGTCGCGTCCGCCGTGCTGCGCAGACGCTGCTGCATCACGACCGGATAGGGCGCGGCCGGGGTCGGCGCGGAGGGGCCGCTCTCGACCGGCCGCGCCGGGTCGGCGCTCCAGGCCCGGAAGCCGCCGTCGAGGATCGCCTGCTGGCCGTGGCCGATCAGCTTCAGCGTCCAGTAGACGCGCGCGGCCGCCGCGAAATCGGTCGCGCTGACGCCCGCCGGCACGATCACCACGTCGTCGGGCGGCTTCACCCCGAGCCGCCCGACCAACTCGGCCAGATGGTCGCGAGAGGGCAGCATGCCGGGCGCGCCGCCGATCTTCGCGCGCCAGCCATCGGCGACATAGTCGGAATGGACGGCGCCGGGAACATGGCCCGCCTCATAGGCCGCCTTGCCGCCGCCATCGATCAGCGAGCGGATATCGATCACGACAAGCCGGGGATCGCCGAGGCGCCCGGCCAGGTCTTCAGGCGAGATCAGCCCGGCGAATTCAGCGGCGCTCATGCGGCGGCGACCTTCTCCAGTTCGTCGATCAGTTCGATCGTGTGGGTGATCGTTGCGGTCATCCCGAGCATGATCGAAGCGGAACAGTATTTTTCCTTCGACAATGTGACGGCGCGCTCCGCCTTTGCGCGCAACAGGCCGCGCCCCGTGATGCGATAGGCGACATGGATCGTCGTGAAGACCTTCGGATCGGTCTCGGCGCGTCCGGCCTCGACCTCGACCTCGCAGCCCGTGACCGGCTCGCGGCCCTTCTTCAGGATCTGCACGACGTCGAAACCGGTGCAGCCGGCCAGCCCGATGAGCAGCATCTCCATGGGCCGGATGCCGATGTTGCGGCCGCCATGTTCGGGAGCGCCGTCCATGATCACGGCGTGGCCGCTGCCGGACTCGCCCATGAAGGCCATGCCCTCGACCCAGCTCGCACGCGCCTTCATGCTGCATCCCCTGACGACTGAATTCGACACCGGCTCAAGACATAGCCTCTGGCGCCGGCGGAGGCGAGGCCGGGCTCAGGCGGCCGCGAACAGGCAGCCATGCGTGATGCGCAGCCGGATGCGTTCGCCGATCGCGGGCGCGACCTGGCTCGCCAGATCCACGTCGAGGCGCCGGGCCAGACCCTGGACGGCGATCTCGGCCCGGCGCAACGGCCCGTTGCGACGCAGATGCTCGACCACGCCCGGCAGGGCGAGCGGCGCGTCGTCGTCGATCCGCAGATGCTGCGGACGGACGTAGAGCGAGGCCTTGCCACGCTGGTTCTGCGCGAGGCCGCCCAAAACCGGCCGGTCGCCGAAGAAGGTCTGGCTGCCGACGATCTCGACCGGCAGCCTGTTCGCCTCGCCGAGGAATTCGCAGACGAACGGCGTCGCCGGGTGATCGTAGACGTCGTCGGGCGAACCGACCTGTTCGAGCTTGCCGTCGTTGAGGATGGCGACCCGGTCGGCCAGCTCCAGCGCCTCTTCCTGGTCATGCGTGACGAAGACGGTGGTGTGTCCCGTACGGCGGTGCAGATCGCGCAGCCAGGCGCGCAAATCCTTGCGCACCTTGGCGTCGAGCCAGGCTCCATTTCACGTTGGGAAGCGTGATTGTCCGGAAGGTGCGCCAGCCGGACGCGCCCAGCGTCAGCGCTGCCTCCTCGTCGGCCGAGCCGAGCGCCTGCATATGCGAGATCAGTTCCCGCGCGACGAAGGGGAAGGTGACGAACACGGTGGCCAGCACGAGCCCGGGGAGGGCGAAGATGATCTGGACGTCGTTGGCCTTGAGCCAGTCGCCGAGATAACCCTGCGCGCCGAAGAGCAGCACGAAGACCAGCCCCGAGATCACCGGAGAAACCGAGAACGGCAGGTCGATCAGGCTGACCAGCAGATTCTTGCCGCGAAACTCGAACTTCGCCACGGCCCAGGCGGCGGCGACGCCGACGACGATGTTGAAAGGAACGGCGATGGCGGCGACCAGAAGGGTCAATCGGATCGCCGCGACGGCGTCGGGTTCGGTGACGGCGTCCTCTTAGGCGGCCCAGCCGCGCGCGCCGGCTTCGACGAAGACCGAGACCAGCGGCAGCAGCAGGAACAGCGTCAGGAAGGCGAGCGAGATCGCGATCAGCACGGCCTGGACGGCCACGGGTTCGCCGCGCACGCGGGCGGCCCTTCGGCTCGACGCCGGCGAAACGGCCAAGGGAAGCGCGACGTCAGACATCGCCGAACCTCCGGCGCGCCCGCGCCTGGATCAGGTTAACGGCCAGGATGAGGGCGAACGCGATCAGCAGCATCAGCGTCGCGACCACGGCTGCGCCCGCATAGTCGAACTGTTCGAGCCTGATCACGATCAGCAGCGGCGCGATCTCCGACACCATCGGCACGTTGCCGGCGATGAAGATCACCGAGCCGTATTCGCCGACGGCGCGGGCGAAGGCGAGCACGAAGCCGGTCAGCAGCGCCGGATAGACCGGCGGCAGGACGACCCGGAAAATGGTGCGCCAGCGCCCGGCGCCGAGCAGGGCGGCGGCCTCCTCGATTTCGGCCTGCATCTGCTCCAGCACGGGCTGGACGGTGCGCACGACGAAGGGCAGGCCGATGAAGATCAGCGCCACCATCACTCCCAGCGGAGTATACGCGATCTTGATGTCATATGGCGCGAGCAGCGAGCCGACCCAGCCGTTCGGCGCGTAGATCGCCGCGAGCGCGATGCCGGCGACCGCCGTCGGCAGGGCGAAAGGCAGATCGACGGCGGCGTCGATCAGCCGCCGGCCCGGACATTCGTAACGCACCAGCACCCAGGCCAGGATCAGCCCGAAGACGGCGTTCACGGCTGCGGCGAACAGCGCCCCGAGGAAGGACAGCCGCAGCGCCGCCAGCGTGCGCGGCGAGGTCGCGATCGCCCAGATGTCGGCTGGGCCGGCGCTGGCGGCCTTGAGGAACAGGGCCGCCAGCGGGATCAGGACTACGAGCGACAGCGCGGTGAGCGTGACGCCGAGCGCGATCCCGAAACCCGGCAGGATGCTGGGCTCGCGCCAGCGCGCGCTTGCGGCGACGGTCATGGCTCAGCGCGCCGGCTTGTAGAGCTGGTCGAACGTGCCGCCATCGCCGAAATGGGTCGTCTGCGCCTTGGCCCACCCGCCGAAGACGGCGTCGATCGTCACGAGTTCGAGCCTGGAAAACTTCGCCAGGTCCTTGGGATCGGCGGCTTCCGCGTCGCGCGGGCGATAATGGTTCCTGGCGATGATCGCCTGGGCTTTGGGCGTGTAGAGGAATTCGAGATAGGCCTGCGCTGCGGCCCGCGTCCCCTTCGCATCGACATTGCCGTCGATGACGGCGACGGGCGGCTCGGCCAGGATCGACAGGCTCGGCACGACGATCTCGAACTTGTCGGCCCCGAACTCGGCCAGCGCCAGAAACGCTTCGTTCTCCCAGGCCAGGAAGGCGTCTCCGATGCCGCGCTGGGTGAAGGTCGTGGTCGCGCCGCGCGCGGCGGTGTCGAGGACCGGCACATTGGCGAGCAGCCTGCCGATGTAGTCGCGAACCTTGGCTTCGTCCCTGGCGAAAGCTTTCTCGGCATAGGCCCAGGCGGCGAGATAGTTCCAGCGCGCCCCGCCCGAGGTCTTGGGGTTGGGCGTGATCACCTGTAGGCCGGGCTTGACCAGATCGCCCCAGTCCTTGACCCCCTTGGGATTGCCCTTCCGGACCAGGAAGACGATCGTCGAGGTGTAGGGCGAGGCGTTGTGGGGCAGCCGCGTCTGCCAGTTCTCCGGCAGCTTCTTCGAGCGCTGCGCCACGGCGTCGATGTCGCCGGCCAGCGCCAGCGTCACGACGTCGGCGTTAAGCCCGTCGATGACGGCACGGGCCTGCGAGCCCGAGCCGCCATGCGACTGGCGGATCCGCAGCGTCTGCCCGGATTTGGCTTTCCAGTCGGCGATGAAGGCCGTGTTGATCTCGCGATAGAGCTCGCGCGTCGGGTCGTAGGAGACGTTGAGCAGTTCCTGTGCGCGTGCGCCGGCGACCACGCCGAAGCACAAGGAGAAGGCCCCGAGCACGAGGCCGGCCTGGATAAGGCGATGGAAGCGGGATCGCGTCATGTCAGGGCTCCGTTCGATCAAGCCTGACGCAAAGTCTT
>JAKFWE010000518.1 GCA_021732895.1 Allobosea sp.
CGCGTCGTTCACGGCGGCGCAGCCAGGCACATAATGCGCCCAATCGTCTTCGCCGGCGCCGCGCAGCGCGACGCCGACGGTGCGCCCGTCCTCGATGTCGGTCCGCACCTCTTCGCCCTCATCCCATAGCGGGGCTTTCCCCGGAACCGCAAACAGCTCCATCTCGACATCCGGGACCGGGAGGAAGGGAACGCCCAGCGCGATCTCGCGGCGCTCGACCAGCGCCTCGTCGAGCGCACGGAAAACCGGGTTCGCCGCCAGAGCCATCAGCACGGGGCGCGTCGCGAACAGGCGCAGCGGCCAGCGTTCGCGCAGGCCGAGCAGGCCCGCGACATGGTCGATGTCGGCATTGGTGAGCACGACCGCAGCGACCGGGCTGTCGCGCGACCCGCGGCGCGGCTGCAGCGGCGGGTTGTCGAGCAGTTGCTGCCGGATGTCGGGAGAGGCGTTGACGAGCGCCCAGGCGCCCTCGCGGCCGCGCACCGCGATCGACGATTGCGTGCGGCGAACGACGCGTAGGTCGCCATCCCAGGCAAGCGTGCAGACCGGGCAGCGGCAGTTCCATTGCGGAAAGCCGCCGCCGGCGGCCGATCCGAGAATGCGAACGACGCAGGACGCATTCATCGGATCGGCGTGGTTCGTTCAGATCTCGGCGGGAGCGTAGGCGCTGACCTCGCAGCCGCAGGTCCGCTCGACGATCACAGGCTTTTTCCAGCGACGCATCATCATTCTCCTTTGCATTGCAGCAAATCGTGCCGCGAGCGCAAGTATGCGCACCACGCCGCGATGGCGCAAGGGCTATTTCAAATGCATGTAGTATCCAGATACTACATTTTTAGCGATCGATCAGTCACAGATCGTTGATCTGCGAAAGACCCTTTACACGAGAAGAGGTCGAATTACTATCGTGATGCCAAAGCGAAAAATGCAGCAACTGGGAGGATCGCATGCGCAAGCGACATCTGATTCCGGCCGCGATGGCCGCGGCCTGCCTGACGACCACGGCCTGGGCACAGGGTCCAAGCCCCGGCAATCTCGAAAAACTCTCGTCCTTCAAGACGACGACGAGCAATCTGACGATACCGGAAGTGCCGCAGACCGGCCGCCGCGCCGACCAGATCAGGAAGAATCTCCAGCAGATCAAGCTGCCGCCCGGCTTCAGGATCGGCCTCTACGCCGTGGTTCCCGATGCGCGCCACATGGCGGTGGGCCGCCAGACCGGCACGCTTTTCGTCGGCACGCGCAAGACCAAGGTCTACACCGTGCTCGACCAGGACAAGGACCGCGTCGCCGACGTGGTCAAGGAGTTCGCGCCGACGATCGACTTCAAGGTGCCCAACGGCGTCTGCATGTCGAACGACAACTTCCTCTTCGTGGCTGAGCACAACCGCGTGCTGGTGTTCCCGGCGGCCGAGTTCTTCCAGGAGGGGCCGGACACCGCGGCCTTCGTCGTCGTCGATCAGGGCAATCTGATCCCGGTCGAGGAGGAGAGCTTCAACCACGGCGCGCGCGTCTGCCGGATCGGCCCCGACAACAAGCTCTACGTCTCGCTCGGCCAGCCCTTCAACGTCTACGCCAAGGAGAAGCACGAACTCTACCAGAAGGTCGGCATCGGCGGCATCGTCAGGATGGACCGGGATGGCAAGAACCGCGAGGTCTTCGCGACCGGCATTCGCAACTCGGTGGGCATCGAGTTCAATCCGCGCGACCGCTCGCTCTGGTTCACCGACAACCAGGTCGACGGCATGGGCGACGACATTCCGCCCGGCGAGATCAACCGCGCGACCGCGCCGGGCCAGAATTTCGGCTTCCCCTGGTATGGCGGCGGAACCACCCGCACCGAGGAGTGGAAGGCCGAGCCGCTGCCGGCCAACGTGACCGCGCCGCAGGTCGAGACGGTCGCCCACGCCGCCGATCTCGGGCTGAAGTTCTACACCGGCACGATGTTCCCGCAGAAATATCGCGGTGGCCTCTTCTCGGCGCAGCGCGGATCGTGGAACCGCACGACGCCTGTCGGCGCGCGCGTCATGTTCACCTCGCTCAAGCCGGACGGGACGGCCGACAAGACCGAGATCTTCGCCGAGGGCTGGCTCGCGCCCTCTGGAGAATATCTCGGCCGGATCGTCGATGTGGCGCAATTGCCCGACGGCTCGCTGCTCGCCTCGGACGACACGGCCGGCGCGATCTACCGCATCTGGTATGAGGGGCGCTGAGCGTCTCCGCGCGTGACGGCTCCGGGCCGGCGGTCCGGAGCCGTTTCGTCCTCATGTCCCCGAAAGGATTGACCATGCGCCTTCTGTTCAGCGCGCCGCTGCTGCTCGCGCTGCTCACGCCCGCAACGGCGGCCGACGTCAGGGCCGGCCGCCAGGTCGCGCTCGGCTGCCAGGGCTGCCATGGCCTGGACGGGCTCTCGAAGCAGCCCGACGCGCCCAATCTCGCGGCGCAGCCCGCGCTCTTCCTCGTCAAGGCGATGGCCGAATACCGGGCGAAGACGCGCCAGCACGAGCAGATGAACGTGGTGGCGCAAGGTCTCAGCGAGCGCGAGATCGCCGATGTCGCGGCCTATTACGCCGCGATCGAGATCGAGGTGGTGAAGACGCCGCAATGACGCTCGCCTCCGGAGACTAGGCGGCCAGCGGCAAAGCCTCCGGTGCGAGCCGCGCACCGGTCGCCGCCAGCACGCCGCGCCCGCCGGCCAGCGCGCCTTCTCGCAGTTCCAGCCCCAGGAAGCGCTCGCGCTCGACCGGGCCGGGCATGGCGAGATCATCCGCGACATCGCCGGAGAAGCCGAAGCGCTGGTAATAGGCGGCGTCGCCGACCAGCAGCACCGCGCCATGGCCCCGGCAGGCGGCGCGCCAGAGCGCCTCGCGCATCATCGCCTTGCCCAGCCCCTCGCCCTGCAGTTCGGGCGCGACCGCGAGCGGGCCGAGCAGCAGCGCGGGCACGCCGGCGGCCGCGACATGCCAGAGCCGCACCGTCGCGACGACGGCGCCGTCGCGCTCGGCGGTCAGCGCAAGGCCTGCGGCCGGCAGCCTGCCCTCGCGCAGGCGCTCGCTCGACTTGGCGGTGCGGCGCTCGCCGAGGCAGCGGTCGAGCAGCGCCTCGCGGGCCGGAACATCCGAAGCGATTTCCTCGCGGATCGTGATCATGACGCACCTCCGGCCGGAGCGCCCGCGAACCCGCAGGCCTTCCCGGCGCCGCGCGCGAGCGCGGCCACAACATCAAGGGGATGAGGGTGGAAGAGGGTCCGGCGGGAGCCACGGCCGCGCTTCCGTTCTGGGAAGATACGGACGCTCCGCCCCGATCCTGGGGCGGCCTGCCGATCATGGCAGGGCGCTTCGCCGGACCCGATTTCGCGGGACGCGCGATCAAGCGCGTCCCTGAGCGACGTCAGATGACGTACTGCCTCAGCGGCGGGAAGCCGTTGAAGGCGACGGCCGAATAGGTCGTCGTATAGGCGCCCGTGCCCTCGATCAGCAGCTTGTCGCCGATCTCGAGCGAGAACGGCAGCATGTACGGCGTCTTCTCGTAGAGGACGTCGACCGAATCGCAGGTCGGGCCGGCCAGCACGCAGGGCACGGTCGCGTCGCCGTCCCGCTCGGAGCGGATCGGATAGCGGATCGCCTCGTCCATGGTCTCGGCGAGACCGTTGAACTTGCCGATGTCGAGATAGACCCACGACACCTGGTCGTCGGCCGCCTTCTTCGAGATCAGCACGACCTCGGCCTCGATCAGGCCCGCCTCGCCGACCATGCCGCGGCCCGGCTCGATGATGGTCTCGGGCAGGCGGTTGCCGAAATGCTTCGACAGCGCCTGGAAGATCGCATCGCCATAGGCCGGGACGCCCGGAATCGGACGCAGGTAGCGCGCCGGAAAGCCGCCGCCGAGATTGACCATCGAGAGCGACAGGCCGCGCAGCGCGCACTCCTTGAACACCGCCGAGGCCGAAGCCAGCGCGGAATCCCAGGCGTTGACGTTGCCCTGCTGCGACCCGACATGAAACGAGACGCCATGAGCGGTCAGGCCCTGGCGATGGCCGTGCTCCAGCACGTCCGGCGCCATCTCCGGCACGCAGCCGAACTTGCGCGAGAGCGGCCAGTCGGCGCCGGCGCCGTCGCAGAGGATGCGGCAGAAGATGCGCGCATCGGCCATGCCGACCGCCTTGGCCGAGCGGGCGACCTTGTCCACCTCGGCCGTGCAGTCGACGGCGAAGAGGCGCACGCCGAGCTCCATGGCGCGCACGACGTCGCGCTCCTTCTTGATGGTGTTGCCGAAGGAGATGCGGTCCGCCGTCGCGCCGGCCGCGAGCGCGAGCTCGATCTCGACGACCGAGGCGCAATCGAAGCTGGAGCCGAGCTTGGCCAGAAGGCCGAGCACTTCCGGCGCGGGATTGGCCTTCACGGCGTAGAAGACACGCGTGTCGGGCAGGGCCCGCGCGAAGGCGTGATAGTTCTCGCGCACGACATCGAGATCGATGACGACGCAGGGCCCATCCTCACGGCGGGTGCGAAGAAACTCACGGATGCGCTCGGTCATGAGACGCGGCTCCCTTACGGCGCTGGCGGCGCCGATGCGACGTGAAGCCGGCTGAAACGTCAGCTGTCCCAGGCGCGATGGAGACGCCGTGAACAGCCGAACGCAACGTCCGGACTCTGGTAACCGTCGCTTGGGGAGACCCCGCACGCCCGGCAATGAAGGACAAGCCTCTTCGGTGCTGGTCTTTGGAGGACCAGCGAGACCAAAAAAAGCCCGTTCCGTCGTTGCTTTAAGCTGCGTCCCCCGTGGAGATTCGGGGTTCGCCGGTTTCGCCTCCGGCTGCCGATCGCTGTTCGGAGAACAGCTCCCTTGGGGGGAACCGGGAGGCGTGATTTGAGGGGATATCCATCCCCCTCCATCCGTCCTCCAACTCCTGGCGGCTGTCCGGCCTCTTGTCCGGATGCCCACCGATCGGCACGCGGCCACAGGCACGTGCGAATTGGGTAAGCGCCATATACGGATTGTCGTCCGGCGATTCAAGTGCTTTCTCGGTCGAAGCGAGATTTGTGCGCGGCGGGCGGCGGCGCCTCGGCCGGGAGATCGCGCCAGGGTTCTCCGCACCGGCATCGCGAGTTCGACATGATCGCGGGTCATACGCCGTCGCGAAGGATCCAGCGATCCGCAAACTCTGGACCGGCTCCCGCTCATCGCCTAAGTCGTTGGCAAGTCGGGAGCCGCCGACTTCAGCGACGGAAATCCCGCTCCATGATCAAGACCAGCCGCCGCCATGTCCTTTCAGGCCTCGCCGCCGCGCTGAGCCTGTCGGCCGCTCCCGTCCCGCTGCTCGCCCAGCAACCGTAGCCCGCCGTGCCGCCGCAGCCGCGCTTCGGCTTCGAGGAGGTGGTGCGTCGCGCGCGCGACGTCGCAGCCGCCCCCTACGAGCCGGGCGCCGCCCTGCCCGAGGCGCTGTCGAGGCTGGATTTCGACGCCTGGCGCGACATCCGGTTCCGGCCCGAGCGGGCGCTGATGGCGCAACCGGGCTCGGATTATCGTCTGCAACTGTTCCATCTCGGCTTCCTGTTCACGCGTCCGGTGACGGTCAACATCATCCGCGACGGGGTGGCGACGCCCGTGCCCTACGCCGCCAGCCTGTTCGATTACGGTCGCGTGCGGCTCGAGAAGCCGCTCCCGGTCAATCTCGGCTTCGCCGGCTTTCGCCTGCATTTTCCGTTGAACGACCCGCGCGTCTCCGACGAGCTGATCTCGTTCATCGGCGCGAGCTATTTTCGCGTGCTCGGCCGCGACCAGCGCTATGGCCTCTCGGCGCGCGCGCTGGCGATCGGCGCCGGAGTGCCCAATGGCGAGGAATTTCCGGTCTTCCGCGAGTTCTGGGTCGAGACGCCCGCCGCCGGCGCCGATCGCATCATCGTCCACGCGCTGCTCGACTCGGCTTCGGTGACCGGCGCCTACCGTTTCCACATATATCCCGGGGCCGACAGCGTCGTCGACGTCGAGGCGGTGCTGTTCCCACGCCGGCCGATCGAGAAGCTCGGGCTGGCGCCGCTGACCTCGATGTTCTTCACCGGAGAGAACGACCGGCGCTTTCACGACGATTATCGCAGCGAGCTGCATGATTCCGACGGGCTGCTGATCCATTCCGGGACCGGCGAATGGATCTGGCGACCCCTGCGCAACCCACGCCGGCAGGCGGTCTCCTCCTTCGTCGAGCGCAACATGCGCGGCTTCGGCCTGATGCAGCGCGACCGCGTCTTCGAGCACTATCAGGATCTCGACCTCTCCTATGAGCGCCGCCCGTCCTACTGGATCGAGCCGGCCGGCGACTGGGGCGAGGGCCATGTCGAGCTGATCGAACTGCCGACGACCGACGAGACCAACGACAACGTCGTGGCGCTGTGGGCGCCGAGGACGCCGCTGGAGCCCGGGCGCGAGTTCCGCTTCGGCTACAAGCTCAGCGCCATGCTCGACAGCGACGACCTGCATCCCGGCGGGCGCATCGTCAACACCTATCAGGCGAGGCCGAAGGCGCTCGGTTCCGGCGAGCCGGTGACCGAGGGCGCGCGCCGCTTCATCGTCGATTTCGCCGGCGGCGATCTCGCCTACCACCTGCGCCAGCCCGAGAAGGTCGAGATCGTGCCCTCGATCGCCCATGGCCGGATCAACCGGGCCTTCATCGTGCCCAATCCGAAGACGGAAGGGTTCCGCGCCTTCATCGACATCGTCGTCGAGCCGGGCCATCTCGCCGAGATGCGCGCCTTCCTGAGAAGCGGCGGCAAGGCGCTGACGGAAACCTGGAGCTATCCCTGGCGCGCCGAAGCCTGAGCCCCGGCCAGAGCAGGGTTCAGGGCGAGAGCTTGCGCAACAGCAGGGGCGCGCCGACGGCCGGGTCCTTGCGCCAGAGCCCGTTGCCGAAGATCAGTTCGACGCTGTGGCCCTTGCGCGCGATCAGGCGCAGGCGGCCGGCCTCGTAGCGCCAGCCGACGGGGCTGAAGATGGTCAATCCGGTATCGGCGCAGCGCCCCTCGAAGGCGGCCCCGGCCGTGGCCGAGAAGGACAGCCGGCAGGTTTCGCGATCGGGCTGGCGCATCACCGAATAGAGGCCCGGCAGGGACTCCGGCGCCGGGGCGAGGGCCGGATCGACCGGCGTCGGCCGCTGCGCCGCCGTCGCCGCCAGCTCGGCCGGGCTCGGCGGGGGGCGCGGCGCGGCGCGCGGATGGCCCTTCGGGTCAAGCCTGTAGCTCTGGCCGTCGGGGCCTTCGGCCTGCAGCCCGTCGGCGGCATTCGCTAAGCTCAGCACGGCCATGCCGGCCGCGTCGAAGAGGCGCGGCGCGCCCTCGGCCGTGACC
>JAKFWE010000097.1 GCA_021732895.1 Allobosea sp.
GGCCTCCTCGCGAAGGCGGCGTGCTTCCGCCAGTTCTGCGGCGATCATCTCGCCGCGATTGTCGAGCGCCGCCGCCACGGCATTGGCCGCGCCCATGTAGATGGCGAGGCCGACGAAGATCGCGGTGGCGATCAGGACCCAGAAGGTCGGATTGCTCAGCATCGCCGGTTCACCCTTGCGTCGTGGATTTGACTGCGGCCGCCGTCACGGCTGCGGTCGGCTTCACGCCGGTCAGGCGCTCGACGATGACGGCTGCGGTCTCGGCCGCGATCGCTGCGACATTGCTCATGGCGCTGGTGCGGGCGGCGACGATCGTCTCCTCCGCCTGCGCCAGCTTGGCGGCGAGTTCGGCCTCGACCGCCTTGCGGCGCTCGTTGCTCTGCGCATTGACCTTGTCGCGCGTCTCCTGCGCGATCGCCTGCGATTTCGCCCGCGCCTCGGCGAGCGACTTCTCATAGGCGGCGCCGGCCTCCTCGGCCTTCGCCTTCATCGCGGCGGCCTCGTTCAGATCGCCGCCGATGCGCGAGGCGCGGTCGGCGAGGATGGCGCCGAGCCGCGGCACGATCACCTTGTCGGCGAGCCAGTAGAGGAAGCCGAAGGTAATCGCCAGCCAGAGCAGCTGCGAGGCGAAGGTCTCGGTCTGGAACGGCGGAAAGGCGCCGCCGGCGGCGGGAGGGCCGCCTGTTGCGACGGTCCCCGTCGTGGTCGTGGCTGGCGTCGCCATCACTGAACCTCATCGGGCGCTTTCGGAACCGATCGCTCGGTCCGCGGCGCGGCTGTCGGGAAAGGCGTGGGCCGGCCCCTGGCGAAGGTCGATCTTCGCGCGGGAACCGGTCCGAAGCTGTCGGCCGCTCAGACGGCGAACAGCAGAAGCAGCGCGATCAGCAGCGAGAAGATGCCGAGCGCCTCGGTCAGCGCGAAGCCGAGCAGCAGCGTGCCGCGCTGGCCTTCGGCCGCCGACGGATTGCGCAGCGCGCCTGCCAGGAACTGGCCGAACAGGTTGCCGAGGCCGATGCCCGCGCCAGCCATGCCGAGGCAGGCGAGACCGGCGCCGATGTATTTGGCGGCGATTTCGTTCATGGGAAATGCTCCTTGAGAGGTTTGGTTGGTCGAATAGGGGCTGGGGAATACCGGACGCTGACGATCAGTGGCCGGGATGCAGGGCGTCGTGGAGGTAGATGCAGGTCAGGACGGCGAAGACATACGCCTGCAGCACGGCGACGAGGAATTCGAGCGCGGTCAGCGCGACGGTGAGCGCGAGCGGCAGCGGCGAGAGCACCGCCCAGCCGCCCGCGAAGAGCAGGGTCGCGACGAAGCCGGCGAAGATCTTCAGCGCGATGTGGCCGGCCAGCATGTTGGCGAAGAGACGCACCGAGAGGCTGATCGGCCGCGACACGAAGGAGATCACCTCGATCGGCACGAGGATGATCAGCATCAGCGGGTGCACGCCCGACGGCACGAACAGCCCGAAGAACTTCGCGCCGTGCTTGGCGATGCCGTAGATGATGACGGTGAAGATCACGAGCGCGGCGAGCGCGGCCGTGACGATCAGGTGGCTCGTGACCGTGAAGGCGCCCGGCACCATGCCGATCAGGTTGGCGAACAGCACGAACATGAACAGCGAGAAGACCAGGGGCAGGAATTTCATGCCGTCATGGCCGGCGGAATCCCTGACCGTGCCGGCGACGAATTCGTAGCCCATCTCCGCTAGAGACTGGATGCGTCCGGGGATCAGCGAGCGGTTTCGCGTGCCATAGACGAAGAGGAGGCTGATCAACCCGACGGCGATGATCATGAACAGCGCGGAATTGGTGAAAGCGATCTCGCTATTGCCGATCTTGCCGAACGAAACGATCGGCTTGATCTCGAACTGTTCGATCGGACTGGCCATCGCTCGCCTTGGGCTCCGCTGTCGCTCAAGGGGCTGTCGCCGCCCCTGACCTGCTACTTGGCGCCCGACTTATCGCCAGTGCGAGATTTCATCAACCCCGCTGCGCGCGCGACGTTGAAAAAACCGGCGCAGGTTCCGAGAAGCAGCAGCACGATCAGTCCCCATGGGCTCGTACCGAGCCAGCGATCGAGCGCCCAGCCCGCCCCGCCGCCGACGATGATGCCGGCTATGAATTCGGTCGAGAGCCGCATCGCCTGGCCGATGCCGGACATGGCGGGCGTCTGGCCCCGGGCGCCGCCCTCGCGCGCCTCGCGCCGCTCCACGCCGCGCAGGCTGGCGTCGAGGGAGCCGAGCCGGCGCGCCAGATCCGCATCGTCCGGAGCCGGGCGGGGCGGCGCGCTCGCGTTCTCATCGGGCATTCGGGGCGCTCCTGCCTGGGTCGAGGCGTCGGGCGCCCCACAATGGCGAGCCCGGCCCGGCGCCTGCGCCGGATGACCGGACATTGCGCCGGACCATAGAAATCGCGACCGTCCATGTCAAGCGGCGCTGGCACAGTAAATATCTGAAAAAATTGAGTTTTATCGCGGTGATGAATGGCTGCGGCGCGCTTGCGCGCAGCCGCTAGACCGCTTCTCGTATCTGCTCGGCGGTATCGAGATCGACCGAGACCATCTGGCTGACGCCGCGCTCGGCCATGGTCACGCCGAAGAGCCGGTCCATCCGCGCCATGGTGATCGGGTTGTGGGTGATCAGGATGAAGCGCGTCTGCGTATCGCGCGCCATCTCGTCCAGCAGGTTGCAGTAGCGCTCGACATTGGCGTCGTCGAGCGGCGCGTCGACCTCGTCGAGCACGCAGATCGGCGAGGGGTTGGTCAGGAACACCGCGAAGATCAGCGCGGTCGCGGTCAGCGCTTGCTCGCCGCCCGAGAGCAGCGTGATGACCTGCGGCTTTTTGCCCGGGGGCCGGGCGAAGATTTCCAGCCCCGCCTCCAGCGGATCGTCGGAATCGACCAGCCTTAGTTCGGCCGCGCCGCCGCCGAAAAGGACGCTGAACAGACGCTGGAAATGCCCGTTCACGACGTCGAAGGCGGCCAGCAGCCGTTCGCGTCCCTCGCGGTTGAGCGCCCCGATCGCCTGGCGCAGCCGCCGGATCGCCTCGCCGAGATCGTCGCGCTCGCCGCTCAGCCCGTCGCGCTTGGCCTTCACCTCGGCGAGTTCCTCCTCGGCCCGCAGGTTGACCGCGCCGAGCCGTTCGCGCTCCGCCTTCAGTCCGCCGAGCCTGCGCTCGACGGCGTCGGTCTCCGGCATGGCGTCGCCGGTCCTGAGGCCGGCGAGCGCGCGCAGCCCGGCCGGATCGACGCCGAGCCCCTCGGTGATCTGGCGCACGAGATCGGCGACGCGCTGGCGCCCGGCCTCCAGCCTCGCCTCCGCCGAGGCGCGCTGCTCGCGCGCGGAGGACAATCCCTCGAGCGCGGCGCGCGCCGCCTTGTCGGCTTCAGACAGCGCGCTCTCGCCCCGCGCCAGCCCGTCGCCTGCGGCGCGTCGGCCAGCTTCGGCCGTCTCGATTTCGCCGGTCAGGCGCGTTCGCGCGACGAGAAACGTGTCCGGCGCATCCTGCAGGGTCTGCAGCTCGACACTGGCCGCAGCGATGCGCTCGCCGGCTTCCTGCGCGCTCTGACGGGCGGCCTCGGCGCGGTCGCGCCAGGCGGTGAGTTCGGCGGCGATGGCGTGGCGCCGCCGCGTCCGCAGCTCGGTCTCGCGCGCCAGCGTCTGGACCAGCGCGCGCGCATCCGACGCGATGGCGCGTTGCTCGGCGAGGTTGGCGCGGGCGGACAGCAGCGCCGCTTCCAGTTCGCTCGCCGGGGCCAGCGCCTCCAGCTCCCGCGCAACGCCCGAAACCTGGCCCGCCACCTCTCCGGCGGCGGTTCCGAGCCGGCCGATCGCCTCACTGAGCGCGGCGCGCCTGGCCGCAGTTTCGCTCGCCCGGCGCTCGGCGGCGGCTGCGCGCTCGCGCGCCTGATCGAGCGCGCGTCGCGCCAGCCTGACATCGTCCAGCGCGGCGGCTTCCGCCAGCGTCGCCTGCCTCGCGGCCGCCGCGGCTGCGTCGAACGAATCGCGCGCGGCCTCCGCCGCCTCGCGCGCGGCCTGCGCCTCGCGTTCCAGATAGCCGAGGCGGTTCTTTTCGGCCAGCCGGCGTGCTGCGGGCGAGGGCGCGTCGGCCGCGCTGGTGAACCCGTCCCAGCGCCAGAGGTCGCCCTCCCGCGAGACCAGCCGCTGGCCGGGCCGGAGCATGCCGCGCAGCCTTTCGCCATCGGCCCGCGCGACGACGCCGATCTGCGCCAGCCGCCGCCTGAGTGCGTCTGGGCCGCGCATGCGTCGCGCGAGCGCCTCGACGCCTTCCGGCAGAGCCGGATCGTCGGCGCCGTCGCCGGTGTCGCGCCAATGCGTCGGCGCCGCCGTCTCGGAGGCCGCGTCGAGATCGTCGCCGAGCGCAGCCCCGAGCGCGGCCTCATAGCCTTTGGCGACGCTGACCGCGTCGAGCATCGCGGGAAACAGGTCGCCGGTCGCCGGCGCCAGCAGTTTCATCAGCGTGCGGATTTCGGTTTCGAGTTTCTGCGCCCCGCGCTCGGCCTCCGCGAGAGGGCCGCGCAGCCCGGCCTCCCGTTCTCGCGCCTCGACCAGCGCGGCGCGCGCCCGCGACGCCTCCGCATCGGCCACGACCATCGCGGCCTCGGCTGCCTTCGCGGCGTCGCGCAAGCCGTCGAGCGGGCTGGCGCCGTCGCTGGCCGCGAGCGCGTCGAGATCATGCTGGACCCGCTCGCGCTCGGCTTCCGTCCGCGCCTGCCGCGCCCTCGCCTCGGCCAGGCCGCGCTCCAGCGCGCCGCGCCGCGCGGCCATGTCGGAGAGCCTCGCCTGAATCGCGGCATGACCGGCTTCGGCGGAAGCCAGCGCCGCCTCCGCCTCGGCCAGCGCCGCCTCGTGGCGCCCGCCGCCGCTCGCCGCCGCCTGAGCCTCGCGCTCGAGCTCGCGATCTTCCTGCGCCAACCGGGCCAGGCTCTGCGCCGCGTCCTCCGCCGCGCTGTGCTGCCGCACCAGGTCTCTCCGCAGTTCCGCGATGCGGGATTCGACCTCCTGCGCCCGCTGTTTCGCGCGCCTGTTCTCGGCCTCGATCTCGTCGCGCGCCCGCGTCAGCCGCACGAGCGCGGCCGCCGCGGCCGCTTCCGCCTCGCGCAGGGCGGGCAGCTCGTGCGCCGCCACGGCCTGCCGGCGCGCCGCTTCCGCCTGGATTCCGGTCCGCTCGGCGACGAGGCGGACGGCCTCCTCGAGCGCGCGCCCGGCCTGCGTTTCCTGGCCGCGCGCCTCGTGGTGGCCGATCAGCGCCAGCGTCGCCTCGGCGCGGCGGATATCGGCGGCGAGGCTGCGATAGCGCGCCGCCTGGCGGGCCTGCCGCTGCAGCGCCTCGATCTGGACGTCGATCTCCGACAGCACGTCTTCGAGCCGCGTCAGGTTGTCCTCGGCGCCGCGCAGCCGCAATTCGGCCTCGTGACGGCGGCTGTGCAGCCCGGCGACGCCGGCGGCGTCCTCCAGGATGCGCCGGCGCGATTGCGGCTTGGCGGCGATGAGTTCGTGAATCTGGCCCTGCCGCACCAGCGCCGGCGAGCGCGCGCCGGTCGCGGCGTCGGCGAAAAGGAGCTGCACGTCCTTCGCGCGGACCTCCTTGCCGTTGACGCGATAGGTCGAGCCCTCGTCGCGCTCGATCCGGCGGGTCACCTCGAGCAACTCGGAATCGTTGAAGGCTGACGGGGCCTTGCGGTCGGAATTGTCGAGGCTGAGCGTCACCTCGGCCATGTTCCGGCCGGGCCGGTCGGACGAACCCGAAAAGATGACGTCGTCCATGCCCGAGCCGCGCATGTTTTTGAACGAGCTCTCGCCCATCACCCAGCGCAGGGCCTCGACGAGATTGGACTTGCCGCAGCCATTGGGGCCGACGACGCCGGTCAGGCCGGGTTCGATCAGGAACTCCGTCGGCTCGACGAAGGTCTTGAAGCCGGTCAGCTTGAGGCGGGTCAGCTGCATGGACGCGCTCCGCCGTCATTGCGAGCGCAGCGAAGCAATCCAGGAAGGCGTGGAGCGCCGCCGCTCCTGGATTGCTTCGCTGCGCTCGCAATGACGGATGTGGGTCGCGCGTCCTCAGCCGGCCAGCAGCGGCTCCAGGATCCTGTCGAATTCGGCGATCGTGAGCGCACCCGAATGCTTCTGTCCGTTGATGAAGAAGGTCGGCGTCGAGTTGACCCCCGCCCTGGCGCCGCGATCCTTCACTTGCGTGACGGCGTCATAGATATCCTGCCGTTTCAAGCAGGCCTCGAACGATTCCTGTGTGAAACCGGCCTGCTTCACCATGCTGGAGAGCGCATCGACCGGCTTCTCGGTGAAGGCCCAGGCCCTCTGCTGGGCGAAGAGCAGATCCGTCATGGCGACGTATCTGTCGTTGCCGTTGCAGCGCGCCAGCATGAAGCCGGCGGTGGCGAGCGGATCGAGCGGGAACTCGCGCAGGCTGAACCGCGCCTTGCCGGTGTCGATGTATTTCGCTTTCAGCGCCGGCCAGGTGTCCTTGTGGAAGGTGGCGCAATGGCCGCAGGTCAGGGAGGCGTATTCGATGATCGTCACTTTGGCGTCGGCCGGGCCGAGCCAGACGTCGCCGAGCGGCCCGGCCGTGGCCAGATCGGACTGCGCCCGCGCGGCGGGGGCGGCCAGCAGGGTGGCGGCGGCGATGCCGGCTGCGCCGGTCAGGAGCTGTCGCCTGTTGGTCATCGTCTGAATCCTTGAAATGCCGGGTACGCACTGGTGACGGACCCGCTGGCGGGGAAGAACCTGTTTCTGCGCGGCGACCATAATGGCCACCACGATTGTGGCAAGATCGGTTCGGGCGCAGCGTCGCCGCGCTCACGAAGCCGTGTCGGCGGCCGCGGCCGCCCGCTGCGCGATCGCCGCGCCGAGCCGCTCCAGCGCCGCGCGCAGATCGGGATCGGCGACGCCGGAGACCTGGCCCGCGATGCGTTCGCGCGTCGCCGCGTCAGGCGGCGCGGCCCTGGCTGCGGCCACCGGGGCTGAGACCGGCCCCTGCTTCAGCACGAGCCTGCCGACCGCGCGCCAGCCGAGATGCGTGTTGACCCGCTCCAGCACCAGCGGCCCGGCCTGCTGCATGTCGAGCGCGAACGCCCCCTCGACCCGGACGACCAGCGTCGCGGGGTCCGGCGTCTCGCCCGGCGCGGGCCGCCGCCGCGGCCAGTCGATCTTCAGCGGCCGCGAGCGGAGGCTGAGCCGCTCGCCGACGATCTCCGGCCAGAGCGCCACGATGGCGCGGCCGGCGAACCCCTGCGCCTTGAGCGCGGGCGCGA
>JAKFWE010000471.1 GCA_021732895.1 Allobosea sp.
GCGCGCTGAGGATGGCGGAGACCTTTTCGCGCAGCGCTATCGGCGGCATCGGCAGATAGCCGCGCTTCTTCGCCATGAACCAGGCCGGGATCATCACCGAAAGGCCCATCAGCAGACCGGGAATGTAGCCGGCGAGGAAAAGGGCCGCGATCGAGGTCCCGCCCGAGACCAGCGAATAGACGATGAAGGCGCCCGACGGCGGGATCAGCAGCCCCGTCGGACAGGACGCGATATTGATCGCGGCGGAAAACGCCGGATCGTAGCCCTCCTTGTCCTTCAGCGGCTGCATCGTGCCGCCTATGGCGGAGGCTGCGGCCACCGCCGAGCCGGAGACCGTGCCGAACATCATGTTGGCGAGGATGGTGATCTGCGCCAGCGCGCCCGGCATCCAGCCGACGAAGACCTTGGCGCAGTCGATCAGCCGGCGTGCGATGCCGCCGCGATTCATGATCGAGCCGGCCATGAAGAAGAACGGGATGGCGAGCAGGGCGAAGGAGTCGAGCCCGGTGGCGATGCGCTGGGCGCTGACCGCGACGGCCGGCATCGGCGGCATGATCGCGAGCAGGGCGGCGATCGCCGCCAGCCCGGTCGCGAAACTGATCGGCACGCCGAGCGCCATCAGCGCGATGAACGCCAGCGACAGGACCCAGGTCGGCGAGAATTCCATGTCGGTCGCGCGCCCTTCAGTCCAGCGAGACGGCCTTGGCCGCGACGTCCTGACCGGTGGCGACTTCCAGCGTCACCAGCACGGCGTAGATCGCGGTCAGAACGCCCGACAGCGGAATGATCAGGTAGATATACGCCACCGGGATCAGCATCGCCGGCGATACCTGTCCGAGCCGCAGGTTGCGCTCGACCAGCAGCCAGCCGCCCCAGACCAGCACCACCAGCGCGAAGACGATGACCAGACACGCGATCAGGATGTCGATGCCGCGCCTGACATGGCGCGGCGCGAGGTCGATCAGCCCGGTGATCGCGATATGGCCACGCTTGCCGAGCACATAGGCCGCGCCGAGCAGGCTGACCCAGATGAACAGGAAGCGCGACAATTCATCGGTGAACGAGGTCGAGGCGCCGAGCACATAGCGCCCGAAAACCTGCCAGACGACGCAGGCCAGCATGACCAGCGTCATCGGCACGGCCAGCGACAGGACGAGAATGTCGAGGCTGCGGTGGATGCGGTGGAGCATGGGTGTCGCGTCATCCTGTGACAGGGCTCTACGCCCTCTTCTCCTTCTCCCGGATGGGAGAAGGTGGCCCGGAGGGCCGGATGAGGGCCTGCCGGTCTTTCAGAGGGCGCAACGGCTCCGTCGCCTCTCATCCGCCGGCGGCGGTCCCTCACCCCTGCCCCTCTCCCATCCGGGAGAGGGGTTCTTCCGGTGCTTTACGACCGCAACGTTACTGCACAGCCTGAATCTTCTCGGCCAGCGCCGCCACCGCGGCATTGCTCTTCAAGTCGTCGTACATCGGCTGCACCGCCTTGCGGAAGGCCGGCTTGTCGGCGTCGACGAAGGTGACGCCGAGCTTGACCGCGTCGCCCTCGGCCTTGTCCAGTTCCTTCTGCCAGTTCTCGTTGTGCGCCTTCGAGGAATCGAGCGCGGCCTGGCGCACCAGCTCCTGCTGGTCCGGCTTCAGCCTGCCGAAGGTCACGCCCGAGGCCAGCACCACGTCGGGCACGCGGGTATGTTCGTTGCGGGAATAGAACTTCATGACCTCGCCATGCTTGGCCAGCGTCAGCGCGGTGACGTTGTTCTCGGCCCCGTCGACCACGCCGGACTGCAGCGCGGTGTAGAGTTCGCCCCAGGCCAGCGGAGTTGCGGCGGCGCCGAGCAGGTTGACCATGCGGGTGGTGATCGGGCCGGGCTGGACGCGGATCTTCAGGCCTTTCAGATCCTCGGGCGTCCGGATCGCCTTCTTGGCGTAGAAGCTGCGTGTGCCGTTGTCCTGATAGGACAGGCCGAGCAGCGCCTTCGCCTTGCCCGCCTCGAGGATTTCGCGGCCGATCGGGCCGTCCACCACCTTGAAGAAATGCGCCTTGTCGCGGAACAGGAAGGGCGTGTCGAAGACGCCGAAGGCCGGCTCGAAGGCCGCCAGCGGCGAGGCGTTGGCATGGGCGAAGTCGAGCGCGCCGGCCTGGAGCTGCTCCAGCAGTTCGCGCTGCTGGCCGAGCTGGCCGGCCGGGAAGACCTTGATCTCGATCTCGCCCTTCGAGCGCTCGGCGACGAGCTTGGCGAAGAGCTCGAGCGAGACATCGACCGGATGGCCCTTGGCCAGGCCGTGGCCGAGGCGCATCGTGGTCTTGGCCTGCGCCAGCGGCGCAAAGGCGAGGGCGGTCGCGGCGGCGAGGCCGGCGATGAGGGCGGTTCGGCGTGTCGTCATCGTGTCATCCTCCACGGGGGTCATGGCCGTCTGGTGCGGCTTTGCAGGCGTTCTGGTCGGCTTTTGCAGGCGATGCTCCGGCAGGTTTCTGCTGCTGGGCCAGCTCGGAATAACGCTCCGACAGCGTCGCGAAGGCCTTCTTGCGCGTCGCCTTGTCGGCGGCGATCAGGCCCTTGAGATTGTAGCCGCGCTGGAGCGCCGTCTGCCGGCGTTCGGTGCGGAAGTCATAGAGGATCCAGGGGCAGAAGCCGCGCACATAGGGCGCGTCGGCGACGAGATCGAGCTGCTTGCCGAACAGCTCGGACTGGTGGGTCTCGCCGAAGAGCTCGCCCGGCGCGCCGGCATGGCCGGCCACCGCATCGGCCCCCGTCTCGGTGATGATCAGCGGCTTGTCGAGGTCGCTGTTGGCGAAAAGCTGTTTCAGCCCGTCGAGCGAGGGCTCGTACCAGCCGAAATATTCGTTCAGTCCGATGATATCGAGCGCCTCGCTCAGCCGGTCCTCGATGCGGAAATGCTCGCGGTTGATCAGGCAGGCGGCCGAGACCAGCCGCGTCGGATCCATCTCGCGGCAGGAGGCGGCGAGCCCGCTCATGAAGGCCAGCCGCTCGTCGGTGTCGGCGTTCTCGTTGCCGACGCCCCAGATGATCACGCTGGCGCGGTTGCGGTCGCGGCGGATCATCTCGCGCAACTGGTTGTCGGCGTCGGCGAACGTGTCGGGATTGGCAAAGTCGATCGCCCAGTAGACCGGTACCTCCTGCCAAAGCAGCAGGCCCTCCTCGTCGGCGATCTTCGCCGCGAGCTCATGATGGGGATAGTGCGACAGGCGCAGGAAATTGGCGTTGAGCGCCTTCGCATCCGCGAAGCGCCGGCGGATATCGGCTTCCGAGGTCGCCTTGCCCGTCGCGACGTCGTCCTCGTGAACGCAGACGCCGCGCAGGAAGATGTCCTCGCCGTTGAGCAGGATGCGCTGGCCGGCGACGCTGATCTCGCGGAAGCCGACGCGGTCGTGAAGCCGGTCGTCGCCGAAGCGGGCCTCGACCTCGTAGAGGCGCGGGTTCGCCGGACTCCACAGCTCCGGCGCGGCCGTGATCTCGACACGCCCGGCGCCGGCCGCGACCGGAACGGCGATCGCCTCGGCGAGCCCGCCGATGGCGACCTCGACCACGCCGTCGATCGGCGCCGACAATGCGACGTCGATCGCGATGCGCCGGCCGTGCGAGCCCGGAACCAGCGCCACGCCGAAATCGCGAATGAAGATCCCCGGAACCCGCACCAGCCCGACCTCGCGGTAGAGCCCGCCATAATTGAACCAGTCGGTGTGGTTCATCGGCACGCGCTCGGGCCGGCGGCGATTGTCGACCTGGATCTGGAGCCGGTTGGCGCCCCTGACGAGATGGCCGCCGAGCTCGATGAAGAACGGCGTCGAGCCGCCGCGATGGGCGCCGACGAAGACGCCGTTGAGAAACACCCGCGCCTCGTAATTGGCAGCCCCGATGCGCAGGAAGGTGCGCTCGCCCGGTAGGCGCGGCTCATGGCCGAAGCTGCGCGTGTACCAGGCGCCGCCCTCGAAATAGGTCCATTCCGGCCGCGCCACGTTCCAGCACGAGGGCACGGTCGTGGTCTGCCAGTCGCCGTCGTCATGGTCGCGCGGCGCAGTCCAGCCGGCGATCGGCGCCGGCGCATCTTCGTACCAGCGCTGGCGCAGGCCCTCGTCATGCAGGTCGAGGACGAAGTTCCAGACCCCGTCCAGCGATTCGGCGCGACGGCCGGCCATGGCGAGCATGTCGCGCCAGCCGACGCGGCCGGCCGCGAACGGGGCCGCATAGGCCTCGTCATGGAGATGGTGATAGGGGTCGTGTCCCGGTGCGGATGCGCGCTCCGCCGGGCCGCTGCCGCGGCTGCTCTCGACCCTGGCGTCCATCCCGTCGCCGCTTCTCGTTGCCGTTTCTGATTCTCCGCGGCGCACGCGCCGAGGCGAAGGAAAACGATTTCCCAAATACTAGACAAACGCGCGCCGACTGACAACCATGGCGGCGCGATTTTCGCGCGGCGGGATGGGCTGGCCCTTGGACGAGCAGGAAGGCGGCAGGCGGGCCGGCGCGCGCGCGGTCTCGATCGGCGCGGTGGCGCGCCGCGCCGGCGTCTCGATCGCGACCGTCTCGCGCGTGATGAACGGCGTCGAGAACAAGGCGACCGGCGAGACCGCCGCGCGGGTGCTGGCGGCGGTCGCCGCGCTCGGCTGGCGGCCCCAGAGCGCCGGCCGGGCGCTGCGCCAGCGCGAGAGCCGCATCGTCGGCGTGCTCGCCGCCAATCTCGGCAATCCCGCCATGGCGGCGGCCGCCGCCTCGATCGAGCTCGCCTTGCGCGACGCCGGTTTCGTCATGGCCCTGTGCGACACCCACGAGGACCCGGCGATCCAGGACGAGTATCTCGCCGAGATGGAGGCGCAGCTCGCCCGCGGCGTCGTCCTGCTCGTCGCGGTGCCGAGCCCGCGGCTCGATCTGCTGCGCGCGGCCGGCCGCCCGCTGGTCTTCGTCAACAGGCGCGACCCCGGCGCGGTGGCGTCGCCCTTCGTCGGGATCGACGACCATGCCGCCGGGTGGGCGGTCGCGGCCCACTGGCTGGCGGAAGAGGCGCCCGGTCCCTTCGCCGTGATCCACGCCTCGCTCGCCTTCAGCGCCGGCCAGCGCCGCGCCGCCGGGTTCCTAGAAGGGCTGACGCAGGCCGGCGTCGCGGATGCCGAGATCGCCCGCGCCACCGGCGCCGGGAAACATCATCTCGACATCGGCTATGAGGGCATGGCCAGGCTGCTCGAGGCGACGCCCCGGCCGCGCCGGGTGCTCTGCCTCAGCGACCTGATCGCCTATGGCGCATGGCGGCGGCTGACCGAGCGTGGCGTCGCCGTCCCCGGCGAGATCGCGCTGTTCGGGTTCGACGACAACCCGCTCAACGCCTGGATCGCGCCCTGGCTCAGCGCGGTGCGGATTCCCTACGAGCAGGTCGGGGCAGCCGTGGTCGCGACGCTGGCGGAGCTGATCGGGACGGGACGAGCGCAGGCCCGCTTCCTGCCGCACGAACTGGTGCTGCGCGGCGGCTGATCCGGTCGGGGAGCAGAATGCTGGTGCTGCGAGAGAGGATTGAACTCTCGACCTCTCCATTACCAATGGAGTGCTCTACCACTGAGCTACCGCAGCAGGACCGATGGCGCGGTCGCGGCCGGCGATTCGCTGGAAGGCGAGGGCGGGCGCGGGCGTCGTTCCGAAGCGGCGTCGTGATGCCACAAGCCCTGCCCGCGCGCAACCCGCGCGCTCAGTCGGGCAGCAGCAGGCGCTGGTCGATGCGGAAGAGCCGGCCGTCGCCGAGCACATGGGCGCTGAGACCCTCGGCAAACAGCGGCGCGAACGCCCGGTCGCGCAGGTTCAGGCCGCCGGCATAGGCTCCGAAGGCCGGCATGACGCAGCGGCGCGCCGAAAGCGCGAAGCAGCGCCGCCGCAGCGCCCGCCCGCGCATCCTGATCTTCGCCGCCGGGTGGAGATGGCCGGCGATTTCGCAGCCCGTCACGGCCGGGTCGGGTTCGTGCCGGAGCGTCACGCCGGCCAGCACGGTCGCGTCGCCGCGATCGCCGCCGAGATCGGTCGCGATCGCCGGATCGTGGTTGCCGGCGATCCAGAGCCAGTCCCGTCCGCGTTGCAGCGAGAGCAGCGCCTCGCGGCAGGCCGCGTCGAGCCTGCCGGGGCCGCCGGCGTCGTGAAAGCTGTCGCCGAGCGCGATCACCCGCCGCGGCTGATGCCGCAGGATCGCCGCGCCGAGGACGGCGAGCGTCGCGGCGGAATCGTAGGGCGGCAGGAAGACGCCGCGCGCCGCATAGGCGGAGCCCTTTTCCAGATGCAGGTCCGCGACGATCAGCGTGCGCTCGTCGGGCAGGAACAGCGCGCCGGACAGATCGGGGACGAGCGCGAGCCGGCCCAGCATGAAGGCCTCCTGCGTCCCTGCCATGCCCATCGCCAGCGCCGTCACGCCATCGCCTCCCCGACCAGCATCGCCTCGGCCTCCGCGAGGATCTCGTCGGCGGCCTCGCCATAGACGGCCTCGCGGCCGATTTCGAGCATCACCGAGACGCCGAGCGGCGACACCCTGTCCAGCGGCTGATGCACGATATGGCCGCTGATTCGCGTCAGCATCTGACCAAGCCGGCGGATGTCGAGCAAGCCCGTCGCCGCGTCGGCGCGCGCGGCCTTGAGCAGCACATGGTCCGGCTCGTGCCGGCGCAGCACGTCGTAGACGAGATCGCTCGACATGGTCACCTGCCGGCCGTTCTTCTCCTGCCCGGGAAAGCGCCGTTCGATCAGCCCGGCGATCACGGCGCATTGCCGGAAAGTGCGTTTCATCAGGGCCGATTCGGCGAGCCATTCCTCCAGGTCGTCGCCGAGCATGTCCTGCGCGAAGAGCTCGTCGAGGCCAAGACGCCCGCCCGCGATCGCCGCAGACATGTCGCCGAGCCCCCAGACGGCGATGCCGTAATCATTGCAGACGAAGCCGAGCGGCCGCATCCGCGCCCGCTCCAGCCGCCGCGTCAGCAGCATGCCGAGCGTCTGGTGGGCCAGCCTTCCCTCGAACGGGTAGGCGACGAGGTAGAAGCGCCCGCCGCGCGGAAAGGTCTCGACCAGCAGTTCGCCCGGCTGGGGCAGCCGGGACTTCAGGCGCTGGGCGTGCAGCCAGGCGGAGACTTCCTCGGGCAGGGTCGCCCACTCCTTCGGGTTCGCCAACATGGCGCGTACGCGCGCCGCCAGAAAGGTCGAGAGCGGGAACTTACCGCCGGCATAGGACGGGATCTTCGGGTCAGTGCCCGGCGCGGCGCGCGAGCAGACCGCCGCGTTCCCAGTGAAGCCCCCGAAGATC
>JAKFWE010000066.1 GCA_021732895.1 Allobosea sp.
GACCTATTCGAAAGACATGCAGGAGGACAAGGAAGGCGCGTTCGACGCCCTTCAGACGCTCTCGCTCTGCCTCGCCGCGATGGCGGGCATGGTCCGCGACATGCAGCCGGACCTGAAGGCGATGAAGCGGGCGGCGGGGGCGGGCTACGCGACCGCGACAGACCTCGCCGACTGGCTCGTGCGCGTTCTCGGCATGCCGTTTCGCGACGCCCACCACGTCACCGGGCGGCTGGTCGGCGTCGCGACAGCCAGGAAGATCGGGCTGGAGAAGCTTTCGCTGGCCGAGATGCAGGCCGTGGAGCCGCGGATCACCGAGGCCGTGTTCTCCGTGCTCGGCGTCGAGCAGTCGGTCCGCAGCCGGACCAGTTTCGGCGGCACCGCCCCGGCAAATGTCCGCCGCCAGGCGAAGCGCTGGCTCAAGCGGCTCGAAAAGGAGCGCGGCTGATGGCCATGCTCGCATCCGGCCGCGCCATTCGCTATGTTCGCCGCGACGCACTGCCCGAGGATGATCTGATCGTGCCGTATCCAACGCTCACATTCGGCCGCGCTGCGGTGATGGCAGGCCTGATCGCGCTCGCTTTGGGCGGGTGCGGCCGCAAGGGCCCGCTCGAGCCGCCGCCGAACGCCAGGGCGATCGACCTGCCCGACAATCGGATCGGGGCATCCGAGGCCACCGTGCCTTCGATCGGCGACGCTTCGCCGCTCGCGCGGGCGCCGAAGACCAACCGCGCGGTCACCATTCCGGAAAGCAGCTTCGTGCTCGATCCGCTGCTCTGAGCCTCTGATGCATCATTTTGCGTACCGCGACGGCGCGCTCTTCGCCGAGGATGTCGATCTGCGCGCGATCGCCGCCGAGGTCGGCACGCCCGTCTATGTCTATTCGACCGCCACCATCGCGCGTCACTACCGGCTGTTCGCCGAGGCGATGGCCGGGATCGACCCGAGCCGCGCCCCGCCGCCGATCTTCTATGCGATGAAGGCCAACGGCAATCTCGGGGTGCTGAAAACGCTCGCCGCGCTGGGCGCCGGCGTCGACACGGTGTCCGAGGGGGAAATCCGCAAGGCCCTGCTGGCCGGCTTTCCGCCGGCGCGCATCGTCTTTTCCGGCGTCGGCAAGAGCGAGGCCGAACTCGCCTTCGCGGTCGCCGCCGGCATCCACCAGATCAATGTCGAGACCGAAGGCGAACTCGACCTCCTTTCGCGCGTCGGCGCGCGGCTGGGCCGGCGCCAGGAGGCGGTGTTCCGCGTCAATCCCGATATCGGCGCCGGCGGCCACGCCAAGATCACCACCGGCTCGGCCGAGAACAAGTTCGGCGTGTCCCATGACGAGGTCGGCCGGCTCTACGCGAGAGCCGCCAACCTGCCGGGCGTCAGGATGATGGGCCTGGCGCTTCATATCGGCAGCCAGATCCGCGAGACCGGCCCGTTCGAGGCGGCCTACGCCAAAATGGCCGGCCTCGTCGCGGCGCTTCGGGGGGAGGGCCACCGCGTCGAACGGCTCGACCTCGGCGGCGGCCTCGGCATTCCCTATGACCAGCCGAACCGCCCGGAGAACGGCCCGGAGCAGGCAGGCCCGGAGCACGGCCCCGGCCTGATCGAGGCCTACGCCGCCATGGTTGCGCGCGCCACGGCTGGGCTCGACGTCGCGCTCGGCTTCGAGCCCGGTCGCCTGATCGTCGGCAACGCCGGCATCCTGCTCGCCCGCGTGCTCCATCTCAATCCGCGCCCGACGAAGCAGTTCCTCGTCGTCGACGCGGCGATGAACGACCTCGTCCGACCCGCGATGTACGAGGCCTATCACGCGATCTGGCCGGTCGACGAGCCTGCGGCCGATGCGCGCAACGCCGCTTATGACGTGGTCGGGCCGATCTGCGAATCGGGCGACACCTTCGCGACCGGGCGCGTGCTGCCGGCGCTCGCGCCCGGTGCGCTGATCGCCTTCATGACCGCCGGAGCCTACGGCGCCAGCATGGCCTCGACCTATAATCAGCGGCTTCTGGTGCCGGAAGTGCTGGTGAAGGGCGGGCAGTTCGCCGTGACCCGGCCCCGCCAGAGTTTTGAAGAGCTCCTCGGCACGGATCGTGCACCGCCATGGCTGCCCTGACCGGGTTCACGAAACGCTGAGTCGGCTGTGGGCGGCCGGGCTTGGCACTGGCCTTGCCACAATCGCATGCTAGCGTGACGATGCTGGCGAGAGTCGGCAGGCTTGGTCTGGGCGGCTTGGGGGCGGCTTCGGAGCGACGGCATGAACGAGGCGCGGCCCGGCAGGGCGCTTGACCCGATCGAGACGATCCGACGGCGGCTCGGCCGCCTGACCTCGGGCTCGCGGCTGTCGCTCGGCTTGGAGCGGCTCTGGCCCCGGCTCTGGCTGCCGGCCTGCGTCGTGCTGGCCTTCCTGGCTGTGTCATGGTTCGGCCTCTGGACTCAACTGCCGTGGCAGGGCCGCATGCTCGGCGTCGTCCTGTTCGCGGGCTTGCTCGCCGTCGCGCTCTGGCGCGTCGTCACGACGCCGGTTCCGACGCGGCGCGACGCGCTCGCCCGGCTCGACCGGTCGATGGAGGGCGCGCATCGCCCGGCTTCGGCGATCGAGGACAGTCTCGCCGTCGGCTCGGCCGACCCCGTCTCGCAGGCGCTCTGGAAACTGCACGTCTCGCGCCAGGGCGCGCGCATCGCCGATCTCGGCGTCGCCGCGCCGCATCCGCTGATGGCCAACCGCGACCGCTTCGCCTTTCGCGTCATTCCGTTGCTGGCGGCGGTCACCGGAGTGTTCGTCGCCGGTCACGAGGCCGGGCCGCGCGTCGCCGCCGCCTTCGACTGGCGCGGCCCGTCGGCGCCCGCTCCGGCCATCCGCATCGACGCCTGGATCGACCCGCCGGGCTATACGCGGCTGCCGCCGATCCTGATCGATTTCGCCAGGCTTTCGGGCACGCAGTTCAGCGCGCCCGAAAAATCGACCGTGGTCGTGCGCATCGCCGGCAAGACCGAGATGGACGTCGCCACGACCGGTCGGCTCGAGGCCCTGCCGCCGCCCGATGCGCAGGACGGCAAGGCGGCGACCGCGGCCCGCGCTCCGTCGGGCGCGCAGGCTGTCGCCGTGCTGGAGAAGCGGTTCACGCTCGCGGGCGACGGCACGCTGGCGATCACCGGCGCCGGCGCGCCCGGAGCGAGGCTGAACCTCACCGCCATTCCGGACCTGCCGCCGCAGATCGCCCTGCTGGAGCCGCCCAAGCCGGTCAGCGGCGTGCAGGGCGGGCTCGGCCTGAGCTACAGCGCGAAAGACGATTACGGCATCGCCGCCGCCGAGGTTCTGATCGACCGAGCCGGGCCGCCCTCCGCCGGCCGCTCCCTGGTGGAGGCGCCGAAACAATCGCTCAGCGTGCCCTCGTCGCCCACGGGCGAGCAGGAACTGAAGAGCACGGTCGATTTCTCCGCCCATCCCTGGGCCGGGGCGAAGGTGAAGCTGACCCTGCTGGCGCGCGACGAGGCCGGGCAGGAGGGCCGCAGCGAGCCGGTCGAGGTCACGCTGCCGCAGCGCACCTTCACCAATCCGTTGGCGAAGGCGCTGGTCGAACAGCGACGCAAGCTCGTCATCGACATCGAGAACCGGCGGCTCGTGCAGCTCGCGATGGATGCGCTGCTGATCGAGCCCGAAATGTTCACGAAGCAGACCGGCGTCTATCTCGGCATGCGCATGATCAACCAGAATCTGCGCCAGGCCCGCACCGACGACCAGTTGCGCGACGTCGCCGAAATGATCTGGGCCATGGCGCTGCAGCTCGAGGACGGCGACCTGTCCGACGCCGAGCGCCAGCTGCGCGCCGCCCAGGAGCGGTTGCAGCAGGCGCTGGAGCGCGGCGCCTCCGAGGAGGAAATCCGCAAGCTCACCGAAGAGATGCGCCGCGCCATGGACCAGTTCATGCGCCAGCTCGCCGAGCAGATGCAGCGCCAGCAGCAGAACGGCGAGCAGAATCAGGCGCAGCTGCCCGAGAATTTCCGCTCGGTCACGCCGCGCGACCTGCAGAACATGCTCGACCGGATCGAGGAACTGTCCAGGCGCGGCGACCTCGCCGAGGCCCAGCGCCTTCTGGAACAGCTCAACCAGATGCTGAACAACCTCCAGACGGCCCGGCCGGGCCAACAGGACCCGCGCCAGCGCGAGATGAACCAGGCTCTCGGCGAACTCGACAGGCTGACGCGCTAGCAGCAGGAGCTGCGCGACCAGACCTTCCAGCAGGAGCAGCGCCGCCAGAACCGCGCCCAGCAGGGTCGCAGGCCCGGCCAGCAGCAGGCGCGCCCCGGTCAGCAGGGCCAGCGCCAACAGGGCCAGCAGGGCCAGCGCGGCCAGCAGCCCGGGCAGCAGCCCGGCGAGGAGGGCGAGGGCGAGGAGGGCGAGAACGGCGAAGGGCAGGCTCAGGGACAGGGACAGGGTCTCTCCCAGCGCCAGCAGGCCCTGCGCGAGCGGCTTCAGGAGTTGCAACGCCGGATGCGCGGCATGGGCGCGCAGGGACAGGGCGAACTCGGCGAGGCCGAGGACGCGATGCGCGACGCCGAGGGGCAGCTCGGACAGGGCCAGGGCGAGGGCGCGCTCGGCTCGCAGGGGCGCGCGCTCGACGCCCTGCGCAAGGGCGGCCAGAACCTCGCCCAGCAGATGCAGGGCCAGCCCGGTGAGGGCGACGGCACGGAAGGCGCGTTCGGCGAGCCCGACGGCCAGCCCTCCGGACGGCCCTCGGCGCAGCAGCGCGGCCGCGACGACCCGCTCGGCCGGCCACAGCGCCAGCGCGACTGGGCCGATGGCCGGGTCCGCGTGCCCGGCGCCGACGAGAGCGCGACGCAGCGCGCCCGCCAGATTCTCGAGGAGCTGCGCCGCCGGCTCGGCGACCCGTCGCGGCCGCTGGAGGAGCTCGACTATCTGGAGCGGCTGCTCCGGCGCAACTGAGGCGGCGGCCTATTCCGCCGCCGCCCGGGCGCCCGGCTCGCCGGCCTCGATCGCCTCGGCGAGAGCGACGATGCGGCGGCCCATCTCGGCATGCATGCGCTCGACCATGCGGCCGTCGAGCTGGATCGCGCCCTTGCCGGCGTTTTCCGGCAGCTCGAATGCGGCGATCACGGCGCGGGCGCGCGCGATCTCGTCCGCGTCCGGAGCGAATGCGGCGTTGGCCGGGGCGACCTGCGCCGGATGGATCAGCGTCTTGCCGTCGAAGCCGAGATCGCGGCCCTGCTTGCATTCGGCGATGAAGCCGGCCTCGTCCTTGAGGGCGTTGTAGACGCCGTCGAGCACGTCGATCCCGTGAGCCCGCGCCGCCAGGATCGCCGTCGCGAGCCAGGGCAGCATGGCGGCGCGGCCCGGCGTGAAGCGGGCGCGGCTCTCCTTGGCGAGGTCGTTGGTTCCCATCACGAAGCAGGACAGCCGGGTCGCAGGATCGCGCGCCGCCCGCGCGATCCGCTCGGCGTCGAGAATGGCCAGCGGCGTCTCGATCATCGCCCAGATCCGGATGGCGGAATCAGCCCAAAGGCCGGAGAGCTGGCCGCCGATCATGACCAGCGTCTCGGCATCCGATATCTTGGGGATCAGGATGGCGTCGGGCTTGGCCTCGGCCGCGGCCGCGAGGTCGGCGGCGAACCAGGGCGATTCGACGCCGTTGACGCGGATCACCATCTCACGCCGGCCATAGCCGCCCGCGGCGACGGCGGCGCAGACCTGGGCGCGCGCCATCTCCTTCGCGTCGGGCGCCACCGCATCCTCGAGATCAAGGATCAGCGCGTCGGCGGGGATGTCGCGGGCCTTCTCCAGCGCGCGGGCGTTGGAGCCGGGCATGTAGAGCACACTGCGGCGCGGGCGAATCTCGGTCATGATGGCCTCCGGGCGAATAATCCGCCAAACTTCGCTGCACTGCACACCAGACGCGCCGCGGATGCAACGCCGGCGGCGCGAATTCTCGCCGGGAAGGGGGAGATGGCGATGGGCTGGATGGCCGGCGTCGATGGCTGCAAGGCCGGCTGGATCGCGGCTTTCGCACCACTGGACGCGTCCAAGCCGCCTGTCCTGGCCGTGTTCGCAAGGTTCCGCGACGTGCTGGACAGCGCCTATGCGCCGTTGCGGGTCGCCGTGGACATGCCGATCGGCCTGCCGGCGCGTATCGTCGGCGGCGGGCGCGGACCGGAACAGGCGGTGCGCGGTCTGCTCGGCCGGCGGCAGTCTTCGGTCTTCTCGATCCCGTCGCGCGCCGCCGTCGAGGCGCCCGACTACGAGGAGGCCTGCCGGCTCGCACTGGCGACCTCCGATCCGCCGCGCAAGGTTTCGAAGCAGGGCTTCTTCCTGTTCCCGAAAATTCGCGAGATCGACGTCGTGCTGCGCGACGAACCCGCCTGGCGGGAGCGCATCTTCGAGGTTCATCCGGAGCTGGCCTTCCGGACGATGGCGGGCGCGCCGCTGATCCACCCCAAAAAGCTGGCGGGCTCGCTCAATTCGGCGGGCATGGTCGAGCGCCGTGCGCATCTCCTCGCCGCAGGCTTGCCGGCGAGTGTGCTCGATGCGCCGGCGCCGCGCGGGGCTGCTCGCGACGATTGTTTCGACGCTCTGGCGGCGCTGGTCGTCGCGCGGCACATCGCTGCCGGGCGGGGAAAGCCCTTTCCCGATCCGCCGGGACGCGATAGCCACGGGCTCGCCATCGCGATCTGGAGCTTCACGCCGGAGCCCGCGACCGACCCGGAGCCCACCATGACAGCCAATCCCGTTCCCAGAGCGATGATCGAGGCGGCGGCCGACCGGATTGCCGGCCATGCCCGCACCACGCCGGTGATGCGGCTGGGCACGGGGGCGTTCGGCGCGCGCGCCGATCTCTCGCTGAAGCTCGAATGCCTCCAGCATGCCGGTTCGTTCAAGACGCGCGGGGCGTTCAACAACCTGCTGTCGCGTCCGGCGCCGGCGGCCGGCGTCGCGGCGGCGTCGGGCGGCAACCACGGCGCGGCGGTGGCTTACGCCGCCCGCGAACTCGGTCTGAAGGCGACGATCTTCGTGCCCGAGATTTCACCGCCCGCCAAGATCGCGACGATACGTCGTTTCGGCGCGGAGATCGTGATCGGCGGCGCGCAGTACGACGATGCGAAGGCCACCTGTGACCACTTCGTGGCGGAGACCGGCGCGCTGAAGATCCATCCGTTCTCGGCGACGGAAACCATCGCCGGGCAGGGCGTGGTCGGGCGCGAATGGCAGGCCCAGGAGCCCGATCTCGACACCGTGCTCGTCGC
>JAKFWE010000290.1 GCA_021732895.1 Allobosea sp.
AGCGTGATGTCCGACCAGCTTTCGAGCAGCGGCGTGATCAGCGCATGCGTCTCCTGCTCGTCCTCGCGCAGGAAGTCCAGCGCGGCCTGCGAGAACACGACGCCGAAGCCGAAAGTCGCGTCGGCCGGGTTCTGCTCGAACACGGTCACGGCGTCGCCGGGATGACGCCGCTTCCACAGCGTCGAGAACAGCAGCCCGGCCGGCCCTGCGCCGAGGACGGCGATCCGCATGTCTCCTGCCTACCCTCGCGCCGGCGTCCATGCCGGGCCGCAGCGTTCTTGTTGTCCACAGGCTAATGCATTATCCAAATAGGAATCAAGGGGAGCTGTAATGGCAAGGGAGCGCGATGGCGCGCCGCCAGATCGGGGGCACGCCGGCGACGGCGGGCGGCGCGGCATCGGCGCGGCCGAGAAGGCGATCGACATGCTGGCGGCGCTGACGCAGGCGGGCGCCGCCGCGCCGCTGCGCGATCTCGCCCGCGCCGCCGGGATGCCGCCGAGCCTGGCGCATCGTTACCTGTCGAGCCTGATGGCGCGCGGGCTGGCGCGGCAGGATGCCGACACGGGCCTTTACGATCTCGGCCCGCTGGCGATCCGCATGGGTGCGGCGGCGCTCTCGCGCATCGATCCGCTGGCGCGGGCGACGGAGGCGATGGCCGGGCTCGGCGATTCGACCGGGCTCACGGTGCTGCTGACCGTGCTCGGCGAGCGCGGGCCGGTGATCGTCCGCTGGAGGCGCAGCGCGACGCCGTTCCTGACCAGTCTCGCGGTCGGCTCGACGCTGCCTCTGACCCGTTCCGCCAGCGGCCGGGCGATGCTGGCGTTCCTGCCCGAGCGCATCGCGTGCGACCTGATCGTGCGCGACGCCGGCGACCGGCGCCGCGACGGGGAGGAGACGGCCCGGCTCTCGGCCCGCCTCGCCGCGATCCGCGCGCAGGGCTACGACATGGCAGATTCGACCGTCATTCCAGGCCTCGCCGCGCTGGCCGCGCCGGTGCTCGACGCCCAGAACGAGGCGGTCGCGGCGCTGACGCTGATCGGCGCGGTCGCCGATGTCGAGGCGATGCGCGCCGACGCCGCCGCCAGCCTGATCGCCTGTTGCCGCTCGATCACGCGGGCCTGCGGCGGCGAACCCGGTATCGCCTGACGGCTCGCGCCGGCACAGCCTCCCCCCGCGCTCGGGTCCGCACGGTCAGGGCTTCCCGGCCGCCGTCTGGCCGAACAGGATCTTCTTGCCTTCCTCGGTGACGGTCGGGCGGTTGGAGAGCGGTTCGCCCTTCTCGTAGGCGCGCAGCGTCGCGGGGCGCTGCCGGATGGCGTCGAACCAGCGCCGCAGTTCCGGGAAGCTGTCGAGATCCTGCTGCTGGCGCTTCCACGGCACGATCCACGGATAGCAGGCCATGTCGGCGATCGAGTAGTCGGCGCCGGCGATGAACGCGCGCCCGTTCAGCCGGCGGTCGAGCACGCCGTAGAGCCGGTTGGTCTCGTTGACGTAGCGGGTGATGGCGTATGGCAGTTTCTCCGGCGCGTAGATGCCGAAATGGTGGTTCTGCCCCGCCATCGGGCCGAGCCCGCCCATCTGCCAGAACAGCCACTCCGTCACGGTCTTGCGGCCGCGCATGTCGGCCGGCAGGAAGCGGCCGGTCTTCTCGGCGAGGTAGAGCAGGATCGCGCCGGACTCGAACACGGTGACCGGCTCGCCGCCATCGGACGGCGCATGGTCGATGATCGCCGGCATCCGGTTGTTCGGCGAGAACGCCAGGAAATCCGGCTTGAACTGGTCGCCGGCGCTGATGTCGACCGGGTGGATCGCGTAGTCCAGCCCCGCCTCCTCCAGGAACATCGTGATCTTGTGGCCGTTCGGCGTCGGCCAGTAGTAGAGGTCGATCATGTCAGTGCGGTCCTTTCGGGTGGGGATCGTCGAGAATGGCGAGCGCCGGCCGCAGCAGGCCTTCGAGCAGCGGGCGTTCGGGGCGGGCGCGGGCCAGCACGCGAATGCCCATCAGCACGCCCAGCAGAAGCCCGGCGAGCTCGTCGGCGGCATGGCGCGGCGTGATCGTGCCGTCGGTCTGGCCGGCGACGACGCAGCGCCGGAAGAACGCCTCGATCTGGCGCAGCACGTCCACGACGGCGGATTGCAGCTCGGCGTCGTGCGGCGCACCCTCGACCGCTGCATTGACCAGCAGGCAGCCCTTGAGTTCGGCGTCGTTCAGCGAGCGCTCGACGATCTCGGCGAGGAAACCGGCGATGGCGTCTCGCGGCCGGCGCGTCGATTCAAGCCGGAAAATGCGCTCGCCGACGCTGCACGAAACATAATGATCGAGGGCGCGGCGGTAGAGCGCGCGCTTGTCGCCATAGGCGTTGTAGAGGCTCGCGCCGGTGATGCCCATGCGGGCTGCGAGATCGCGCACCGAGGTGGCCTCGAAGCCGCGCGACCAGAAGCAGTCGATCGCGGCGGTCAGCGCCGCTTCCTCGTCGAACTCGCGCGGCCGGGCCATGCGTCTCCCTCGATCCACGAAACGCCGAACGGCCTGTTGCCTTCGGACGCTTGCCGACGCATTATAGAACGGTCGTTCCAAAACACCAAGCGCGCAGGCCGCCCCGGCATGCGCCGCCTGACCACCGGGTCGATTCAACTCCGAAAGGACCGCTCGCATGAGCCTCCAGCAGCAGCTTGCCGAGTACAAGGCCGAATTTCTGCGCACCGCGCCGGCCGAACGCGCCGCGCTCTACGAGGCCAAAGTCGCCGAGCTCGAGGCGAGTTTCCCCATCGGCAAGGCGGCCGCCGCCGGCGACAGCGCGCCGGACTTCACGCTGCCCGACGCCCATGGCGCGCCGGTCTCGCTCGCCGGCCTCCTGGCCAAGGGCGCGGTCGTCGCGACCTTCTATCGCGGCGGCTGGTGCCCTTACTGCAACATCCAGCTCCGGGCCTACCAGGCGATCCTGCCGGAGATGACGGCGCTGGGAGCGACGCTGGTCGCGATCTCGCCGCAGGCTCCGGACGGCTCGCTCTCCACCGCCGAGAAGAACGCTCTCTCCTTCCCGGTGCTGAGCGATCTGGGCAACCGGGCGGCGCGCGCCTTCGGGCTGGTCTACGCCCTGCCGCAGGAATTGCGCGACGCGCTCACCTCCGCCGGCAAGGCGCTGCCGGGCGTCAACGGCGACCAGAGCTGGGAATTGCCGGTGCCGGCGACCTTCGTCATCGGCCGCGACGGCCGCATCGCGCTCGCCCATATCGACATCGACTATCGCAAACGGCTGGAGCCGGACGCGATCCTCGCCGCGCTGCGCTCGCTCGCCGCCAAAGCTGCGTGAGATGAAGGCCGTCTGAGAATCCCTGCCCGGCGGCCTCGGGCGAGGCCGCCTCTACCGACGGAGCCGTCATGATCCGCTTCTATTTCCACCCGACCCCGAACCCGGCCAAGATCGCGCTGTTTTTGGAGGAGGCCGGGCTGCCCTACGAGGTCGTGCCGGTCGACACCAGCAAGGGCGAGCAGCACGCGCCGGCCTTCCGGGCGATCAACCCCAACGGTAAGGTGCCGGCGATCGTCGATACCGACGGGCCGGGCGGGTCCTAGCAGCGCGTCTTCGATTCGACCGCGATCCTGCTCTATCTCGCCGAGAAGACCGGGCGCTTCCTCGGCGCGCCGGAAGAGAAGGGCGAACTGCTTTCCTGGCTGATGTTCGTCGCCACCGGGCTCGGGCCGTTCTCCGGGCAGGCGGTGCATTTCCAGCATGCCGCTCCCGACCCGTCGCCCTACGCGGTCAACCGCTACCGCCGCGAGGCGGAGCGCCACTACGCCGTGCTCGACGCCCATCTCGCCGGCCGCGACTTCATCGTCGGCGACGGCTACAGCATCGCCGACATTTCGGCCTGGGGCTGGATCGACCGGGCCGCCCGCGTGATGAAGGGCGAGGCTGACCCGCTCGCGCCATGGCCGGAGCTGAAGCGCTGGTTCGCGACGATCGATGCGCGCCCGGCGGTGGCGAAGGCGCGTGCGGTCGGCCAGGACCACGATTTCAAGAAAACGCCGGACGAGGAGTCGCGGCGCGCGCTGTTCCCGTCGAACTACCCGCCGGCGGGTTGAGATCGCTGCGGGCGAAGGGCGCGCCCTTGCGGTGGGCTGTTCTCTTCGGGATGGCTGTGAAAGAAAGCTGGAAACACCGGCGCGATCCACGCGAAGTCCATGATCTCCGGTTCATGGGCTGGTTTGTGCATGCCAAGCGCCATGCTGGCTTGGACTGACGCATCCACCCGAGCGCTTCTGCCGCTGAACGACATGAGGATGGCGACATGATGCTGCCGAACATCCAAAAGGCGACGAAGCTGCGTGAGCACGTGCTCGGACCGGCGCACGTCGCGGTGCTGCTCACAGATATCGTCTCGGGGGACGATATGGAATACGCGCACCTGCTAGCCGTCTATCGGGACGGAACCAAACGACCGATTGCCGTCGTCAGTGCCGAGCGGGCAGAGCAAAGCGCCGAATTCCTGGCGGAGTTGGGACTGGAACCCGGTGAAGTCGCGCCGGCCGACGGGTCGCACTTCCTGTGCCTGTTTCACGACGACCAACACCTCAACTTCGGCGCCGATGACAGATGGGCGGAGGTTGGCGAATTCGAGTTGGAGGCTCTCGCGGTTCTGTCACGGCTCGGGATATCAGAAAAAACGCGATGAGGCCCTTCGTTTCCGGCATTCCAGAGTGGCGGCGCCTCCCGTCGCTCGCGTTCCAGGTCCGACGCCCGTCGGAAAGCAGCTGGACCGTAGCTTGGGTTTACGCTCGATGCGCGACATTACCGGAAGCGCGGTCATGAAGGCCGAAAATGGCCAGAACATCGAAAGATCTGGAGCGGGCGATCGGGATCGAACCGACGACATTCAGCTTGGGAAGCTGACGTTCTACCACTGAACTACGCCCGCATCGACACGCCGACGAAAGCGCGCCCGCGTGACGAAAAACCTCTTAGCCGCTTCGCGCGGGAGTGTCATCTCCCATTCATCGCGTGTCAGATATCGCTGTCGAATCGCGCGGTCATCGGGGCCGCGCCGCGCGCGCTGCAACGGGAGCCTTTCCATGCGCCTGATGTTCCTCCGCTCCGCGGGCCTCGTCGGTCTCGCGATCCTCGCCTGCGCCGGCCCGGTCGCCGCGCAGGGCATCGAGTTCGGGCCCGGCGGCATCCGGGTCGATCCCGGCTTCGATCGTCGCGACCGCCGTCCGCCGCGCTTCGACGGCATTTCCGAGCGCGAGGCGGTGCGGATCGCGCGCCGCCGCGGCGTCGATGACGTCGAGCGCGTCCGCGAGACGCCGCGTGGCTTCGTCGTGTCGGGCACCGACCGCTATGGCGACGAGATCCGCGTCGTGGTCTCGCGCGACGGCGAGGTGATCGATGTCAGGTGAGCCCGGTCACGCGTCGGGGCGGGTCGCCCAGCGAATGACCAGGATGTAGCCCAGGACGAGAAGCGGCGCGGCGGCGAGCCCGGCATAGTGAACGATCGTCATGGCCGGGACATTCGCGCCTGATTGCAACGCCATTGCGGCGCTGCGGCGGGGCGAGGCAGTCAGCCGCGAAAATGTTTCGACAGCTTGAGCGCCTGGCCCTGATAGTTGGACGTGCCGATCTGGCCGTAGAGCGCGTCGGGCACGGCGGCCATGCGCTCGAAGGCGAGCCGGCCGACGACCTGCCCGTCCTCCAGCACGAAGGGCACCTCGTGGCTGCGCACTTCGAGCACGCCGCGGCTGCCGGGAGCGCCATCGGCCCCGACACCGAAACCGGGGTCGAAGAACCCGGCGTAATGGACGCGAAACTCGCCCATGGTCGGGTCGATCGGCGCCATCTCGGCGGCGAAGCGCGGCGGGATGTGCAGCTTTTCCTTCGAGGCCAGAATGTAGAACTGATGCGGATCGAGGATCAGCCGCTTGCTGGGCCGGGCCGGGATCGGCGTCCAGAAATCGTCGATTTCGTATTCGCCGACGCGATCGACGTCGATCACATCGGTGAAGCGCTGCGCCTGATAGCCGATCGTCTCGCCGATATGCGAGCCGGCGAGGTGGATGCTGAACTGCAGGCCGTTCTGGATCACCGGAACGTCGTCGACCAGCGGCGTATCCTTGTGGATGTCGCGCAACTCCTTGTCCGACACGCGAAAGCCGGCGGCCTCCTCCTGTCCGGAGTTGCGCCGCCGGAAGCGCAACTGGTTCAGCCGGCTGCCCCGGCGCACCTTGATCGAGAAGCTGGCCGGCGAGATCTCGGCGTATAGCTTGCCCGAATAGCCGCCGGGCACGGTGTCGAACATGCTGGCGCGGTCGGCGATCAGCCGCGTGAAGACGTCGAGCCGGCCGGTCGAGCTCTTCGGGTTGGCGAAGGCGGAGATGGTGGTCGGCAGATCGTCGAGCGATTCCATCAGCTCGACGACATAGACGCAGTTCTTTTCGAGGATCGCGCCTTGCTCGAGCGAGACCGCGTCTTGCGTCAGGTCGCTCAGCGCCTGCTCGACGCTCTTGTGCGGACCCGGCAGGAAACTTGCGCGGACGCGATAGGCCTTGTGACCAAGGCGCAGATCGAGGCTCGCCGGCTGGAACTGGCTCTCGACGAACTGCCCCGTGATCGAGCGGATCATGCTCCGCTGCACGAGCTTGCGGATGTCCTGACGCGGCAGGACGCCGGCCGGGCCAGCCAGCGAGGCCGACAACTCGCGGTGGTCGGCCAGCATGTCGGGGGATGTCGTCATGGTGGGAATGCCCTCGCCGCCTTGCCCTACGAGCGGTTCTGCTTATGGCCGCCCGGCGACCGGCTCGCGAGCCGTCACCTCAAGGTTGTCCACGCCAGAATAGCCCGGCTCGCCGCCGTGACCAGCGTCAGGGCCGCAAATCCGAGCGCCAGCATCGGAAACCAGCCGGGGAACAGCATCATCGCGGCGAAGCAGGCGATGGTCTCGCCGGCCTCCGCCAGCCCCACGGTGTAGTAGAGCGACTTCGCGCCGCGCTGAGTCGTCTCCAGCCCGCGCTTGGCCGCCATCACGGCGAAGGCGAGGAAGCTCGCGCCGTTGACGTAGAAGGCGAAGAGCAGGACCGCCGCCGCCAGCGCGTTGGCCTGCGGGTCGCGCAGCGCGAAGGCGAGCGGCACCGCGCCGTAGAAGGCGAAATCGCAGGTGATGTCGAGGAACCCGCCGCGATCGCTCGGTCGGGTCGCCCGCGCCAGCGCGCCGTCCAGCCCATCGCAGAG